>DRPO01000429.1 GCA_011330835.1 Gammaproteobacteria bacterium
CGTTTTACCGATGAGTCGAACGGGGGATCATCCGACATCGTCAGCGGCCCCACGACCAGCAACTTGCGTGTTCGTGATCGCAGCCATTGTTGAAGGGGGCGCGCAATCTGGCCAAAATCACGATCATGACTTTTTGTTCCGGGGAAATAGCCCGCCGTAATACCGAGTGGTTCTGGTGCGCCGGGCTCGGCCTGCCTTACCCAGGTGGGCGAATAGCCATTGTGCACCACGAATATGGAGGCGCTGTTTGTTTTTAGTCGTATCTGTTCTGCCAGTGGGATGGTCGAGGCCGTGAACCGGTCGAACAGATGCAAGGCGGCGAGATAGTTCTGCTGCAGCTTGCGGGCGATGCGTTCCGAGGCTTGGCCGTTGCGAACGATCGGGGAAAAGGAGGCCAGCTCCGGGGCAAACAGCAGGTCGTCATAGTCGGCGATGACGATCTTGTTATTGCGATTGAGGCGATTGACGAATCGATCCAGACGCCGCGTATAGCGGGGCCTGTGAAAAATATAGATATCGTACTGATCGAGATGCCGCGCCGCAAATTCCTGCTGTGTACAGAGATCGGCCAGATGGCCGCTCTCATTGAGCGCCTCGACGGGGTTGAGGCAACGATACCGCGTCGAGGCGTCGCGCGCCGGGTAGAGCAGATGTTTGCTGTTGGAGATGAACAGGAACCGCATCGACCTTAATCACCCCTCAGGCGACTTCCGTGTCAACCCGGCAGTCGGCGCTCGATATACGTTCGCGAGACGCCTTGAAAACCGCCCTGACCTTTTCATACAGAGCCAGGTCGAATGTGTTGAGCTCTCGGATTCTATCGAGTTCTCGCGAGGAGAAATAATCCAGAGAAGGCTTGCCAACGCCTATGTTGAGCGGAGCGTAGTCTGGAAGCGCCTTCCAGCCCAGCGACGCACAAAGGAGATCGATACTGGCGTGGAATTCATCCTGAAGGCCGACGCAGACAAAATGCTTCTCGATATTGTCGACTGCCTGGGCCAGCATTGCCTCCGAGCACTTGCCGACGGGGGCTTTCTGGCCGGATATCATGCGAGTGTACAGATTGTCGATTTGCCAGTCCTGTCGGTCCAGAAACTTCATCAGACTAACGGGGCTACCCTGGAACACCGGCGCGTGACGCATGGCGTGATGGTAGTAGGATACAACGCGCTCCACTGGATCGCGGAACATCGCATAGTACTGCGTGGCGGGCGTTATCTTGTCGTGGATTCCATAGGCAAAGTGTCCACAGTAGATCTGGTATTGGTCGCGCTCGGAAGGCGGCAACGCCGCGAATGCCTCCTGGGAAATAAAACCCGGATCCCCATCGTATATGCCACAAACGGCGTCGCTTCCATATCGGGATCGGAGGATCTCCCGCACCGTGGTTCCCGCCGTTTTCGGAAGATGAATGAATATGAGTCTGAATTTGGACATCGGTGTGGCTCAGGATTGAAGGCCGCAAGCGGCTGCGTCGGACGCGCGTGTCTCGCCGGCGTCGCGAAGAAAGGTTTCCCGACGGGGTGGAAAGGACAGGTCAAAGTTTTCATGTTCCAGCGTCAGGTTGGGGTTGTAGGCTGGATCCAGCGTCAGTTTCAAGCCCCAGCGTTGCTGCATGAAGGCGACCTCATTGGAGAATCGTTTCTGCTTTTCCGGAGTATCTTCCGGACCTCGGCTGACCGATTCATGATGGTAGAGTTCGGCAAAAGGCGTCCAGACATTTCTATAACCGGACTCGCGAACGCGAAGACAAAAATCCACATCGTTGAAGGCGACCTTCAGATTATCTTCGTCAAGACCACCCACTTCGGTGTAAACCGACTTGCGAACCGCGAGACAGGCGGCGGTGACAGCCGAAAGGTTCTGCCGGTGGTGAAGACGCCCAAAATAACCCGGATCGCCGCGATCGAAGTACTTGTGCGAATGACCGGCGACGCCGCCAATGCCCAGAATGACGCCGGCATGCTGGATCCGATTGTCCGGGTAGAGCAGTCTGGCCCCTACCGCGCCCGTCTCCTCCCGGCTGGCGAGTGAAACCATTTCGCTCAACCAGTTCGAGGAAATGACCTCGATATCATTGTTCATCAATACGATGATATCGCCCCTGGCCTGGGCTACTGCAAAATTGTTGAGTCGTGAATAATTGAAGGGAATATCCAGCGTCAGGATCCGCGCCATACCCGATCTTTCAAGCGTCTCGAAATAATCAAGAGCCTCCCTGTCGGTGGAACCATTATCGACGATGATGATTTCGTAACCGGGATAGTCGGTTTTTTCGCGTATGCTTTCTATACATTGCCTTACCAGCCCGTGGGCATTTCTTGTTGGAATAATGATGGAAACCAGAGGTTTCGTTTCTGGCAAGGGGTAGTTGACGCGATAGGTTGTCGGAAACAGGCCCTTGGAAACACGCGCATCCGGCGCGACGACCCGCAAGGTATCGGCAAGCGCCTTCAGGCCAGCTTGCGAAGCGTAATCCTTGTTCTGTCCGCTTTCGGCGGTAGACCCCTTCGCCATCCGCCAGTGATAGAGGATCTCGGGTAGGTGGTGGATATTCTCATCCTCCAGGACCTGGGTAGCGCGCAGGACGAGATCGTAGTCCTGCGCGCCATCGCATTCGGAGCGCAAGGGGCCTATTTCGTTCAAGAGCGCCCGGTCGTAAACGGCAAGATGACAGATATAGTTTACGGCGCGAAGCAACTCGGGGTTCCAGTCTGGCTTGAAATGAGGCGCTTCACGCTCGCCTCTTTCGTTGACCTTGTCCTCATCGGTATACAGCAAGCGGATTTGCGGCTGGCTGACCAGGGTCTCAACGACCCGGATCAGGCTCTGTTCACGCAGCAGGTCATCGTGATCTAGAAAAGTAATCCATTCGTGAGAAGCCAACTCGAGGGCCGCGTTCGTCGCTTCGGAAATACCGACATTATTAGAGAGCCGGACAACGCGAATACGCCTGTCGCGGGAAGCGTAAAACTCAAGCAGCCTGTGAATTCTGGGATCAGTCGATGCATCGTCGGCAATACACAGTTCCCACTTGGGATAAATCTGGCCAAGCACCGATTGAATGGCGCTTTCAAGATGCTCGGGGTCGGGGTTATGGACGGGCATGACAATGGATATGCCCGGCCCCGACGCCAGTCTCCGCGCCGCGCTTTTCCACCGTTGCCGTTTTACATCGTCATTCGTATCATACCGTTGTATCCAACGTTCATAGTCGCTTTGCGGCCGGCAAGGGGCGTCCTGGGGGCGATCGAGATAAGAACGATAGTAATCCTTGTATGCGCCAACCAGCATGCCGGAAAAACCTTTCTTTCTGACTCTGACCGCATTTTTTCTGATTGTCTTGTCGAGACGAAAATTCCGGTCGTTTTGCCACATCCGATGCGTCGAAAGCAGCATCTTGAGCAACACGCTGGCTGGCGCGCACTTTCGGATCTCGAAGCGCGAGGTTTCTGCGATACGATCCCCGGTAGGCGCAATCACGCGGACAGACCTGGACTTTGCGGGAATTCTTACAATTGCAGAAATTCTCCCGAAACGATCCGGCCTGGGAAGATGAAGGCGCCCAAGATGCGCCGGTCGGTCTGGCATGTCCAGATCAAGAAGGTAATGCTCGTTCTCCGGATTGAGGACTGTAATCGCCATCTCGTACCAGCCTGGTTCGCGATGATTCGCCGCAGCGTCTGGGTCGATTCTCTTCATTATTGTCTCGGTCGACATCCTTGAGGATTGAAAGGGCATGGCGTTTCGCGCCAGGGACCCCGAATCGGTAAATAAACCGGCTAGATCGCACGTCTCCGAGAAAACGGAAGAATGGCGTTTTTCTGCAGATACCGGATCACTTCATCGCAGCACTGATGAACAGGGTGTTGCCCCGTCTTGACAATCAGTTCGGGGTTCTCGGGAGGTTCATAGGGAGACGAAATACCGGTAAAGTCCTTGATTTCACCCCGCCGCGCTTTTTGATACAGCCCCTTGACATCGCGAGACTCACAAACTTCAAGGGACGCGTCACAATAGATCTCGATAAAATCGCCATCGGGAACCAGGGCGCGCACTTTTTCCCGGTCTTCCCTAAATGGCGAGATGAATGCCGTCAGTGTAATAATTCCCGCGTCGAGAAAAAGTTTCGCCACCTCCCCAATACGGCGGATATTTTCCTTGCGGTCTTCAGCGGAAAATCCGAGGTTGCCGCAGAGCCCATGCCTCACATTGTCGCCATCGAGCACAAAAGACTGATATCCCATCCTGTTCAGCCGTTCATCCACTGCCTGGGCAAGCGTTGACTTTCCCGCGCCGGA
>DRPO01000430.1 GCA_011330835.1 Gammaproteobacteria bacterium
CCTGATGAGCCTGCACGGAGCGCGCGTCCGGCACGATACCGTTTTCAGGTCGAGGCCATGTATGGATTCCCGCGTTCGCGGGAATGACGGCGGGGGGGCGCTCTTCCATCATTACTTGGCTGACTACCCCCTCTCGTCATTCCGGGCTGAGTGGAGCGAAGGCCCGGAATCCAGAACGATGCATGGATTCTTGCGTTCGCGGAATGGCGAGGCTGAAAGAAGCGAGACTTGAGTCCCGCCCTCCCTGGACGGGGCATTCCTGGATGAGAGAACTGTAGGTCAGTTCAGGGTGGAGCCATTGATTCAAGGCCGGGAGATTCCCGCTGTTGCGGAAATCTCCCTTCCCGTTCATGGACGCGTCTGATCGTCGTGCTTCTCGTTGTAGATGTGGCGGCTGGAATGGTTGAGCCGTTTCTGCAAATGCGCCCGTTCCTTGAGGGTCATCCGGCCATCCGCCTTCATGCGTCGCTCCATTTTCCGGATGCTGGCCTGCTCCTTCGTCAGACGACGCGCCTCGAACTTTGTCAGTTCGCCGGACTTGACGCCCTGGCCGATGCGTTTCATCTGGTGATGCTGGCGCTTGTTGACCAGCGGATCTCGCGTACCCGCCTGGGCGGTCAGCACGGTCAGGGAGAGCAGGGCGGTTACGGTCAGCAGCATTGTCTTGTTCATGATTGTCACCTCGTTGAGTTGAAGAAATATCGCGCTTTCACTGATCAAAACGGACGACCCCTCGATTGGTTGACGGGCGGATCGCGTTTGACATACCAACCGGTATGGACTATAAAGCCATACCAACCGGTATGCCGGTTCTCTCTTCGCGCCAACGGAAGCTCATGCCAGACCACGAAAGCACGCTCGAAGCGCCAGCCGACAAACGCCAGAAGAAGCCTTTCTGGCGGCTCTGGGAGTGCCCGCTATGCCGCCGTCCCAGCGAGGAGACCCGCGCGGAGCTGCTCAACGCCGCTTTCGAGGAGATCCACCGCTTTGGCTTCCAGGCGGCCAGCATCAGCCGCATTCTGAAGCACACGGGGGTCACCAAGGGCGCCCTGTATCACTACTTCCCCAGCAAGAAGGCGCTGGGTTACGCGGTGCTGGATGAAATCATCCGCGAGCAAATGCTGGCGTTCTGGATCAAGCCGCTGGAAGACGGCAACCCGATCGACGTACTGATCCACATCATTCGCGAAGCCGGCCGGCAGATGACGCTGGATGATATCCGGCTGGGTTGCCCGCTGGCCAATCTGTCGCAGGAGATGTCCCCGGTGGATGAGGGATTCCGCGAACGGGTGGAAACGCTTTACACCGAATGGCGGCATGGCATCGCCGCGGCGCTGCGCAAGGGCCAGGCCAGCCAGCAGGTGCGCGCCGATATCGATCCGGACGCTACCGCCGTGATGCTGGTCGCCAGCCTCGAAGGCTGCCTGGCGACAGCGAAAAACGCGCAGACCCGGGAGTTGCTGCTGCAATGCGGCCGCAGCCTGATCCAGATTCTCGATTCTTTCCGCCCCCCCAAAGGAGACAACAACAATGGTTAAAAATTATGCCCAGTGGGTGTTGCGCTGGCGCTGGCTGATCATTCTCGCCAGCATTCTCTCGGTCGCGGCGCTGGCTTCGGGCGGGCGCTTTCTGACGCTGACCACCGACTACCGGGTGTTTTTCAGCAAGGACAATCCGCAACTGGCGGCGTTCGACAATTTGCAGAACACCTATACCAAGTCGGACAACGTCCTGATCATGTTGCTGCCCAAAAACGGCAAGGTCATGACGCGGGAGACGATGACGGCAACGAAGGAACTGACCGAAGCCGCCTGGCAAACCCCGTATTCGATTCGCGTCGATTCCGTCGCCAATTTCCAGCACACCCGCGCCGAGGAGGATGATCTGATCGTCGAGGATCTGATCGACGATCCGGCTTCGCTCTCCGACGAGGAGCTGGCGGAAAAAGGCGAGATCGCCGTTCATGAACCGCTGCTGGTCAACCGCCTGATATCGCCGAAACAGCACGCCACCGGCGTCAATATCACCATGGAGCTGCCGGGCGTTCATCCGACCTCGGAGGTGCCCGAAGTCGCCGCCTTCGTGCGAAAAATGGTCGCGGACTTCCAGCAGCGTTACCCGGATATCGCCTTCTACACCACTGGCGTGGTGATGATGAACAACGCCTTTCCGGAAGCCTCGATCAAGGATCAGAAGACGCTCACGCCCATGGCGCTGGGGGCCATCATCATCGGCCTGATCCTGTTCCTGAAAACCGTTAGCGGTACGATTGCCGCCGTGATCCTGATCTTCATGTCGATCTTCGCCGCGATGGGCAGCGCGGGCTGGCTGGGCATCCAGCTCACCACGCCGACGATGTCCGCGCCAACGATGATCCTTACGCTGGCGGTGGCCGACTCGATCCACTTTCTGTCCACCATGCTGTTCAGAATGCGGCATGGCGACAGCAAGGACGAGGCCATCGTGGAAAGCCTGCGGATCAATTTTCACCCGATCTTCCTGACCTCGTTCACGACGGTCATCGGCTTTCTCAGCATGAATTTCTCCGATGCGCCGCCGTTCCGCGATCTTGGCAATATCACCGCGATGGGCGTCGCCTATGCGTTTTTTCTCAGCATAACGTTCCTGCCCGCCATGATCTCGGTGCTGCCGGTGCGCGCCCAGCCGCGCAAGACCAGCAGGCTGCGCGTCATGGATCAAATCGCTGAATTCGTCATTCGCCATCGCCAGCCGCTGTTGCTCGGCATCGGTCTGCTGATCGTCGGGCTGACCATCCTGGCCCCGCGCAATGAGCTGAATGACAACTTCGTTCAATATTTCGACGAGAGCATCAAGTTCCGGCGGGACACCGACAAGGTCTCGGAAAACCTCGCGGGGCTGTACTTCATCGATTACTCGCTGGACAGCAAGACGCCCGGCGGCGTCAGCGACCCCGATTTTCTGAAAAAGGTGGACGCCTTCGCCAACTGGTATCGCCAGCAGCCGGAGACCCAGCACGTCAACGTCATCACCGATGTCTTCAAGCGCCTCAACCGTAACATGCACGGCGATGATCCGGCCTGGTACAAGCTGCCGGAAAATCGCGAACTGGCGGCTCAATACCTGTTGCTCTACGAAATGTCGCTGCCCTACGGACTCGACCTGAACAACCAGATCAATATCGACAAGTCCTCGACGCGCCTGTCGGTATCGCTGAAAACGCTGACGACCACGCAGGCGCTGGCGCTGGAGCAACGCGCCCAACAATGGATGCAACAGAACATTCCGGAACTGGTGACGCATGGCGCCAGCCCGACGATCATGTTTTCCCACATCGGCATGCGCAATATCAAGAGCATGCTCAGCGGCGCCTTCATCGCCCTGGTGCTGATTTCACTGACGCTCATTTTCGCGCTGCGTTCAGTCCGCATGGGCCTGATCAGCCTGATCCCCAACCTCGCGCCGGCGGGCATGGCGTTTGGCGTCTGGTACCTCCTGCGCGGCGAAGTCGGCCTGGCCCTCTCGGTCGTGGCCGCGATGACGCTGGGCATTGTCGTCGACGACACGGTGCATTTTCTGAGCAAATACCTGCGCGCGCGCCGCGAGCAGGGGCTCACGCCGGAAGACGCGGTGCGTTACGCCTTCGCCAGCGTCGGTTCGGCGTTGTGGGTCACCACTATTGTGCTGGTCGTGGGCTTCATGGTGCTGTCGCGCTCGGCCTTCGAACTCAATGCGTCCATGGGGTTGATGACAGCGATTACCATCGCCATCGCCCTGTTTATCGATTTCTTGTTTCTGCCCCCGCTGCTGTTGCAACTCGATCGCGAAAAGGTCACTGTACCGGCAACGCAAACCGCCAGGAGTCACTGATGTCCTATCTGAAAGAAACCGCCCCGGAAAACGCCTCTGGAAAGCTCGCCGAACTCTTCACCGCGCTGGAAAAGAAAATTGGCTACGTGCCCAACGGGTTTCGCGCGCTGAGCGTCAGCGAAGCCATCCTCGAACGCCAGGCCGGTTACATCGACTGGGTGATGAAACACCCGACCCTGTCGCCGCGTTTCGCCGCGATTTTGCGCCTGCTGATTTCCGAGAATAAGGAATGCGATTACTGCGTCCACGCCAACAGCGCCATGCTGCAAAATTTTCTCGGCGTCAGCGCGGATGAAATCGCCGCGCTCAAGCTCAACCCGGGCGACGCGCCGCTCGATGAACGGGAAAAAGCGCTGGTGCTATTTGTCCTGGACGCCATTGAAAACCCGCGCGAAGTCAGCGCGATGGACATCGACGACCTGCGCGAGATGGGCTGGAGCGACAGCGAAATTCTCGACGCGCTCTACCAGGGCGCCCAACAGGTTGCTTTCGACATCCTGGTCACCGCTTTCAACGTGGAAAACGATCACCCTTAACCCATAAGGATCTGAACATGACATACCGGATACTACTCGCACTGCTACTGTTCAATATCGGCGTCGCATTGGCGGAATCCCCCGAGGAAAAAGGCCTGCGAATTGCCCGCGAAGCGGACGATTACGACAAGGGATTTGGCGACTTCACCGCGGACATGACCATGACGCTGAAGAACCGCCGAGGACAGACCAGCGTCAGAAAGATCCGCATCAAAACGCTGGAAGTCGAAGGCGATGGCGACAAGAGCATGTCCATTTTCGACGACCCCGCCGACGTCAAGGGCACCGCCATGCTGACCTTTTCGCATGGTTTGAAACCCGACGACCAATGGCTTTATCTGCCGGCGCTCAAGCGCGTCAAGCGGATCAGCTCGCGCAACAAGTCCGGCCCGTTCATGGGCAGCGAATTCGCGTTCGAGGATCTGGGTTCGCAAGAGGTGGAAAAATACAGCTACAAGTTCCTGGGCGAGGAACCCTGCGGCGACTGGCAATGCTATGTCATCGAACGCAAACCCCGATATAAATATTCGGGATACACGCGGCAGATCGTCCGGATGGACAAGGACAAGTACCGGGTGACGCGCGTGGAGTTTTTCGACCGCAAGAACAAGCCGCTGAAGACGCTGACAATGAGCGACTATCAGCAGTATCTGGATCACTACTACCGGCCTGGAAAAATGACCATGGAAAATCTCCAGAACGGCAAGAGCACCATCCTGGAATGGAAGAATTACCATTTCAAGACGGGTCTGAGCAGCAAGGATTTCAACAAGAACAAGTTGAAGAACCTGCATTAGAGGCGCCCAGCCTTATCGCGTATTTCCCATGAGTCATTCGTTATTTTTTCGCATCGCGGCAATGTTTTGCCTGCTGCTGCCCACGCTGGCCGCCGCGGGATGGCGCGGCAATGTCGCCCTGGAAGGGACGGCGTATCCCAACGATGCCTTGTTCCCCGCGCAGAAGGATCGCTTCCCGGCAATGTCCATGGAAGTCGAATACACCCATCCCTTCCACAACAGCGATTATTCACTCACGGTCACTCCCTTTTTCCGAATCGATGATTTCGACCAGGAGCGCACCCACGCCGATTTTCGCGAACTCAAGCTGCACCTGGCCCGAAACGACTGGGAATGGGATATCGGACTGATCAAGGTGTTCTGGGGCGTGACCGAGTCCCGGCATCTGGTGGACATCATCAACCAGACCGATCTGGTGGAAAATCTCGACGGAGAAGACAAGCTCGGTCAGCCGGCGCTGCACGGGCTCTGGTATCGCGACTGGGGAGCGCTGGAATTCTTCGCGCTGCCCGGATTTCGCGAACGCACTTTCCCCGGAAAATACGGGCGACTGCGTGGTCCACTGCCGGTCGATACCGGGCGGGCGCGTTATGAATCCACCGATCGGGACCAGCATCTCGATTACGCCTTTCGGGCCAGCGGTACGTTCAAGGACAACTGGGATGTCGGGCTGTCATGGTTTTCCGGCACTTCCCGCGACCCGGTTCTCCAGCTCGACGCCAGCGGTCGCCGCCCCCGTCTGATCCCCTTCTATCCCCTGATCGACCAGTTGGGACTGGATCTCCAGGCGACGCTGGAAAACTGGTTGTGGAAGCTCGAAGCGATTTACCGCGATCAGCCCGATGACGCCTACTTCGCCGAGGTGGGCGGGTTCGAGTATACGTTTTACGGGATCGCCGACAGCGCCGCCGATCTCGGCGTCCTGATGGAGTACCACCACGACAGTCGCGGACGCGACGCGCCAACGCCCTTCCAGAACGACCTCTTCATCGGCGGACGCTGGGCGCTGAATGACGCGCAAAGCGCCGAAGTCCTCGCGGGAGGCTTCTTCGACCTCGACCAGACCAGCCGAAGCTGGCGCGTGGAAGCCAGCCGCCGCATCGGACAAAACTGGAAAATCAGCGCCGAAATGCAGATTTTCGACCGTCTCGACCCCAGAGAACCGCAGTACCCCCTCAGAAACGACGACTTCGTTCGACTGGAGCTGGCGCGGTATTTTTGATCCCTCTGCGGTCAGGGCAAGCACAAGCCGTAAGCCTGATAAGCCATGGGCGCATCGGGCAAAAGCGAGGTTGTCGTCAGCAATGCTCCACTCGGCTCGGAATGACGAATCCTCCCCCCGTCATTCCCGTGAAAGCGGGGATCCAGAGTCTCGGCGTGGATTCCGGGTCTTCGTTACACCCAGCCTGGAATGACGGTGGGGGCGCTGGATCCCCTTCCGTTTGCCGGTGGCTGCGTCGTGACAACTGGACGTGGCTCTCGCAATGCCCGCTATTGCGCTTGCTCTTGTCGAATGCCTACGCGCCCTGAACGGGGTATTCTTGAACGCGAGAAGTATATAATGCTCCTCGCGCACCTTGCACGGTTTTTGCCCAATGACTAACGACTACAAATCCGCATTCCTTCAGCTGGCCATCGACCGAGGCGTTCTCAGGTTCGGCGAATTCACGCTGAAATCAGGGCGCGTGAGTCCCTACTTCTTTAATGCGGGGGCGTTCGATCTGGGTAGCGATCTGGCCCGGCTGGGCAGTTTCTACGCGCGCGCCATTGTCGATGCCGGCTTTGACTTCGACATTCTGTTCGGGCCCGCCTACAAGGGCATCCCGCTGGCCGCCGTGACCGCCGCCGCGCTGTTCAATGAGCATGGCGTCGATGTTCCCTATGCTTTCAACCGCAAGGAGGCCAAGGATCACGGCGAAGGGGGGAGCATTGTCGGACGACCGTTGAGCGGCAGGGTGCTGGTTATCGATGATGTGATTACCGCCGGCACCGCGATTCGCGAATCGGCGGATATGATCGAGAAAGCGGGCGCGACGGTCGCGGGCATCGTGATCGCGCTGGATCGTCAGGAGCGGGGCCAGTCCGGTCTCTCCGCGATCCAGGAGATCGAGGCCCACTGGAATATCTCGGTGGCGAGCATCGCCACCGTCGGAGACCTGCGCGCCCTGCTCGATCAATCAGCCTTGCCGGAGATGGCGGATTTCGCGGAGCCGATGCGGGACTATATCGATCGTTACGGCGTCGCCAACCCTCGGACAGTGTGATCGAGTTGTTTGGCATCCCGGCGCGAGTTATGCCCTAATATGCCCATGCGACTTTCAAGGACATACGCATATACGCTGCTGCTCTCCCTCCTGCTGACCGGCGCTTCGGCCCAGGCCGGGGTCTATCAGTGGACGGACGCCGATGGCGAGGTGCATTACAGCGATCGGATCCCCCCGGAAAAATC
This sequence comes from Gammaproteobacteria bacterium, assembly GCA_011330835.1. GTDB lineage: Bacteria > Pseudomonadota > Gammaproteobacteria > UWMA-0217 > UWMA-0217 > HyVt-560. The sequence continues at coordinate 7,632 of DRPO01000430.1, forward strand.
GGGATTGGGGCACAAGGTGCTGACCGGCGACGGGCGCGTGGTCGAGGAAGTCGAGGGCCAGAAAGACGCGGACGAACTCCGCCGCGAACAGGAGCGGGCGGCGCGTGAGGCGGAACTGGAGCGCCAGCGCCGGCTGCAGGAGCAATATGACCGTTCGCTGCTAATCACTTACGCCGACGCGTCCCAGATCGACAAGCTGCGAGACGAGCGGATCCGGCTGGTCGACGCGACCATCCGCCTGACGCGAGCCAAGATCGACAAGATCGCCAGCCGGCTGGAAGCCGCTGAAAACCGCAAGATCCATTTCCTCACCAGGCAGCGAAAGCCGCCGAAGCAGTTGCTGGCCAACATCGCGGAATATGAAAAGCAGCTTGCCAACTATCACCAGCAGATCAGGTTTCACGAACAGCGCAAGCGGCAGATCGAGGAAAAATTCAGCCGCGACAAGACGCGTTTTCTTGAGTTGCAGGCCAGCCGCGCATCGCGCAACGAAACCGCTTCCCAGTAGTAACTACTCAGCTCACCCCTGAAATCCGCCATTTCTTCGTTCGAAAATGGTCATTTACGCTTGTAAACTCACATTTTCTGCCTTGAACTGGCGAATTTCAGGGGCAATCTGAGCAGTTACTAGTTACCCCCAGTAACCCTTATCGATTGACCAGCGTCCCGACCCCTTCGTCGGTCAACAGCTCCAGCAGCACGGAGTGCTGAACCCGACCGTCGATGATGTGCGCGGAGCAGACCCCGGAATGGAGCGCGTCCAGCGCGCAATTGATCTTCGGCAGCATGCCGCCGTGAATCACGCCCCGGTCGATCAGCTCGGAGACGCGCCGGGCGGTCAACCCGGTTAGCAGTTTACCTTCATCATCGAGCACGCCCGGCGTGTTGGTCATCAGGATGAGTTTTTCCGCCGCGAGCACCGAGGCCATCTTTCCAGCGACCAGATCGGCGTTGATATTCAGCGACTGTCCTTCGGGGCCCACGCCAATCGGCGCGATGACCGGGATGAAATCGCCGGAATCCAGCATCCTGACGACCCCGGGATCGATTGAGTCCACCTCGCCGACATGTCCTAGATCGACGACTTCTTGCCCGGATTTGGCCTCTCCCGCCGATAGCGAGAGCTTGCGGGCGTGAATCATTCCACCGTCCTTGCCGGTCAATCCGACCGCGCGCCCGCCATGCTGGTTGATGAGGTTGACGATCTGTTTGTTCACCAGGCCGCCGAGCACCATTTGGACCACGTCCATGGTTTCCGCATCGGTAACGCGCATGCCCTCGACGAATTTCGACTCCTTGCCCAGCCGCTCCAGCAGGCTCCCGATCTGCGGACCGCCGCCATGCACCACGACCGGGTTGATGCCCACCTGCTTCAACAACACGATGTCGCGGGCGAAACTGCTTTGCAGCGTCTCGTCCACCATGGCGTTGCCGCCATATTTGATTACCACGGTTTTCCCGGAATAGCGCTGAATATACGGCAGCGCCTCGACCAGAATCCGCGCGGTATCCAAAGCCTTAACTGCTTTCATGACGCAACCTCCGACCCGTTATCCTTTTCCCCGCCTCCAGCAACAGGAACGCCGCCAGGCCGCCGATGGAGCCAAACAGATGCGCATTGACAACCACGGGCCCGCCGGACATTTCGCTGGTGCCCGGCATGGAGCCCACCGTTTGCTCGTAGGCCAGCTTCGCCACAATCACCACCAGCAAGGCCGCCGCGAACCGGAAATCCGAAAACAGCAACTTCAACCCGCCGGCGATAAACAGGCCATGCAACAAACCGGAAAGACCAACATACCAGATCAGCCTGGGATTGAAGAGATACAGCCCGGTGGTCACGAACAGTCCGCTGACAACGAAAATCACCAGCCATTGGCGATCCGTGAATTCTCCGATAAAGAACCACCAGACCATCCACAACCCCGCCAGATTCAGCACGACATGGCCCCAGCTCAAATGCGCCAGGTTTCCGGTCAACAGCAGCCACCAGGCGCCGTGCTGGATCGCCTCCCGGTCGTAACGCAGCGTCAAATCCAGCCCCGTCGCCTGAAAAAACAGCGCGAGGACGGAAACGACCAGCGGGAAGGCCCAGGGGCGGAGTCGCTTTAAGGTGTCGTTCATCGTGTGTTGGGTACTCTCGGAAAGATTACTGGGGGCGTCTTGATCTCGACGAGAACCTACTCACCCAGAATGGGGTATTCTTGAGCGCGAGAAGTATACTATACCCATCGATTAATCAATCACTCCGAAAGAGGACAGCATGAAAAAACTGATCGCGGCAGCCATCATCTCAAGCCTGCCACTCATCGCCACGGCGAAACCCGCGAATGATATTGCCTGGTCCCAGAAGGATGCCAATGGCAATGTCTCCCTGAATTTCTACGTCTACTGGTCCAAAACCTGTCCGCATTGCCACAAGGCGCTCCCCTACATCAAGCGAATGGCGCGACAGCATCCGTGGATAAAATTGCATCTCAAGGAGGTCACCGCGGACAGGGGGAACATTCAGGATTACATCCGTATCGACAGGGTAACGGGTGGTATGGCTCGCGGCGCTGTTCCCGCGTTTTTCTATTGCGGTCAGGCCTATACGGGCTATGACAATGACAACACCACGGGACGCTGGCTGTACGAGGAACTCAAGGCCTGCAAGGCCAACCCGGCGGATTTTGATATCAGTTTTTGAGCACAAAGCCCAACCCGACCACGAAAGAGGGGGCCAAAGCCCCCACCCACGCTTGCGAGGGAGGATTGCGGTGGGTGTTTCATTCCATCATCGAACCCCGTCCGTTATTCCAGCGAAAGCGGGAATCCAGCGCCTCGTTCTGGATTCCGGGTCTTCGCTCCACTCAGCCCGGAATGACGAGAACGGGGGGACCGGGTAGCGAAATTGAACTGCCTCGTCATTCCCGCGAAGGCGGGAATCCAGCGCCTCGTTCTGGATTCCGGGTC
>DRPO01000431.1 GCA_011330835.1 Gammaproteobacteria bacterium
AGTCCGTCATTCCGGGCTGAGTGGAGCGAAGACCCGGAATCCAGAGCGAGGCGCTGGATTCCCGCTTTCGCGGGAATGACGAAGAGGTTCGGCGATGGAGTGAAACGCCCACCGCAATCCTTCCCACAAGTGTGGCTGGGGGCATTGCGACGCGCTTATCTCGAGATACAGGGTGCGAGTACTTTTGCAACTATTGATCAGGGCGGGAGTTCCGCAGCATTTCCTCGGCGTGGCCGCGCGTCTTGTCGGTGAGGGAAGCGCCGCCGAGCATGCGGGCGATTTCCTCGATGCGTTGTGTTTCGGTCAGCGGTTCCACGCTGGTGTGGGTGGAGTCGCTGGATTTGGTTTTGGCGACGCGCAGGTGGTGATGGCCGCAGGCGGCGACCTGGGGCAGGTGGGTGACGCAGAATACCTGGGTGTCTTGACCCAGACGCTGTAGCTGTCGACCGACGACTTCGGCGACCGCGCCGCCGACGCCGCTGTCCACTTCGTCGAAGATCATGGTGGCGACGCGGGTTCGGGCGGAGGCGGCGAGCTGGATGGCGAGACTGATCCGCGACAGTTCGCCGCCCGAGGCGACCCTGGTGATGGGCTGGAGCGGTTGTCCGGGGTTGGCGGAGACCATGAAGACGATGTCTTCCGCGCCGTGGGCCTTGCGTATGCCGGGTTCGCAGGGGGTGATCCGCGCTTCGAAGCGTCCGCCTTCCATGCCCAGTTCCTGCATGGAGGCGGTGATCAGCCGGTTGAGTTCGCTGGCGGCGGCCTGTCGGCGGGTTCTCAGCGCCGAGGCGAGTTCGTCGTAGCGATCGGTGAGCTCGCGGACCTGCTGTTCGAGGGTTTCGAGGTCGTTTTCGGGGCCGGCGAGTTCGGCGAGTTCGGCTTCCATGGCGGCGGCGGCGTCGAACAGCTGATTGGGTTCGACGCGGTGTTTGCGCGCCAGATCATGGATCCGACCAATGCGCGTTTCCACTTCGGCGAGGCGCTCGGGATTGGATTCGAGCGTGGCGTCGAGTTCGCGCAGCCGGGAGACGGCTTCCTCGATCTGGATCAGGGCGTTTTGCAGCAGTTCGGCGGGTTCGCTGAAGCGGGCGTCCAGCGGCGCGGCCTGCTCCAGCCGGGCCTGTTCGCCGCCAATCTGTTGGTAGAGGCTGTCTTCCTGCTCGTAGAGGTTGTGGATGGCCTGTTGCGCGGCGGCCTTGAGCTGATCGGCGTGGCCGAGCTGGCTGAGTTCCGCGTCGAGGCGGGGGATTTCATCGGGTTCAAGCGCCAGTTCCCGCAGTTCGCCGACCTGGAAGGTGAGCAGGTCGATGCGCGCCTGGCGGTTCTGGTCGCCTTCCCGGATGGCCGTGAGCGCGGCTTCGGCTTTCGTCAGGGCGGCGTGGGCTGTGCGCACCGCGTCCGCCTGTTCGGTCAGTTCGCCAAAATCGTCCAGCAGGGCGCGCTGGGCGGCGCCGCCGCGCAACGACTGGTGGGCGTGCTGGCCGTGGATGTCGACCAGCAGGGCGCCCAGTTCCCGGAGCAGGGCAAGGGTGACGGGGGAGCCGTTGATGGTGGCCCGCGAACGTCCCTCGGCGGTGATGACGCGGCGCAGGATGCATTCCTCGTCCGTTTCCAGATCGTGCTCGGCGAGCCAGGCGCCGACCGCGGGGCGCGAGGCGTCGAGGGTCAGCGCGATCTCGGCCCGCGCCGCGCCGTGACGCACCACGCCGGCGTCGGCCCGGTCGCCCAGCGCCAGGCCGATGGCGTCGATCATGATGGATTTGCCGGCGCCGGTTTCGCCGGTGAGCACGGTCATGCCGCCGGACAGTTCCAGATCCAGGCGTTCGATGATGGCGAAATTGACAATGCTGATATGCGTCAGCATCAGGGGTGTTCACTCCAGCGCAGTTTTTTTCGAAGGATCTCGTAGTAATCGTAGCCGGGCGGATGCAGCAGGCGCAACGCGGTCGGGTGACGCCAGATATGAACCTCGTCGCCGGGTTCGATATCGACCGTGTTCTGGGCGTCGAAAGCCGCCATCGCGCTGGTGTGGCTGCCGTGACAGAGCCGGATGCTGATGCGCCGGTCGCCGGTGACCACGATGGGGCGGTTGGACAGCGTGTGCGGGCAGATTGGCACCAGCGCCAGCGCGCTCAATTCGGGGTGCAGGATCGGCCCGCCGCCGGACAGCGCATAGGCGGTGGAGCCGGTGGGCGTGCAGACCACGATGCCGTCGGCGCGATGGGTGTTGACCCGTTGCTGGTCGATCCGCGTTTCGAACTCGATCATTCGCACCCGGGCGCGATTGTGCAGCACCACGTCGTTCAGCGCGATGCCGGACTGGATGACCGTATCGCCACGCCGGATCTCGCCCTGGAGCATGGCGCGGCGCTCCTCGTGATAGCGCCCGGCGAATATGCTGTTGAGCTGGGTTTCGATCTCGTCGGGACAGACATCGACGAGAAATCCGAGCCGACCGATATTGACGCCGATCAAGGCGATATCCCGGCCCGCGATGGAGCGGGCCGCGTCCAGCAGGGTGCCGTCGCCGCCAACGACCACGATCAGATCTGATTGCGCGACCAGTTCGTCGCGCGCAACGATTTCGTCGTCGGAAAAGCCAATGTGTCCGAGAGTCTCGTCCAGCAACCAGTCCAGCCCGCGATGATCGAGATAGGTCAGCAATCGCTCGATCAGCGAGCGGGTCAACGGCTGATCAATCGGTTTGCAGGTCACGCCAATGCGTTGAAAGGTTCTCATGGCGAGGGAGTATACCTCTTGTGTAGACATCTTGTGGCCCATATGAATGGACTAATCCCGGGTTGCGGGAGCGCCGTTTTTGTTGCGTGGCCGTGGCGGTGTGATGTCGAATCGCGAAAGACCCGGGTGGGCGTGATAAGATCCTGTTTCATTGCGCGCGCCATGGATCAGGGAGGCGCGCGAACCGTATGTTGATTGCCGCCAAACAGTCATGAGCGATATCGAATCCGCACAAAACGAACTCAGCGAGCGCGCCAGGAAACTGTTGAAGATGCTGGTGCAGAAGCATATTCACGAGGGGACGCCGGTGGGTTCGCGCACGTTGGCGAAATTGTCCGGGCTGCGGCTCAGCGCGGCGACGATTCGCAACATCATGGCCGACCTCGAAGAGATGGGGCTGGTGGCTTCGCCGCACACTTCCGCCGGGCGCGTGCCGACGACGGCGGGGTACCGGCTGTTCGTTGACACCATGCTCCAGGCGCGGCCGCTGAACGAGCAGGTGGTCCGCGAGTTGCAGGCGGAGCTGGAGAGCGCGCCGGATTCCACGGCGCTGGTCAAGTCGGCATCGCAACTGTTGTCGGGGATTACCCGCATGGCGGGCGTCGTGACATTGCCGCGAACGGAGAAATCCACGCTCCAGAAGATCGAGTTCGTCAAGCTCGAAGGCAACCGGGTGCTGGCCGTGTTGTTGCTCAGCCACGGCGAGATCCAGAATCGGCTGCTGGTGCTGGACCGGGGGTTCTCGCGCGACGAGTTGCAACAGGCCGCCAATTATCTGACCCGGCATTTCGCCGGGCTCGATCTGGCCGACGCGCGCGACCGCCTCGTTCAGGAACTGCGTGATATTCAGCACGACATGAACTCGCTGATGGAGTCGGCCATCACCCTGGGCGATCAGGCGTTTACGGCCGACAGCGAGCCGGATTACGTCATGGCGGGGCAGACCCGGCTGATGGAATTCGAGGATCTCTGGGATCTGCGCCGGATGCGCGAGCTGTTCGAAAGTTTCGGCTCCAAGCGGGATATTCTGCATATCCTGGATCGATGCACCAACGCCGAGGGCGTGCAGATTTTCATTGGCCAGGAATCCGGCAGCAAGGCGCTGGATGATTGCAGCGTGGTGTCGGCGCCCTATATCGTCGATGGCAAGGTGGTTGGCGTGATGGGCGTGATCGGCCCCACCCGGATGAACTATGACAAGGTCGTTCCGGTTGTCGATGTCACCTCGCGCCTGCTTGGGGCGGCCTTGAATTCCCGATAGCTACCCCAATATAGCTTTGCCATACTTCTTGCGCCCTCCGGATGCGCCGGATGGAGCTCGCCTGCCCGAAAGGAGAACAAACCATGCAGAACGACGAACATTTGGCTGATACAGTCGAAAACGATCTCCCCGAAACCGGGGCCGAAAACAGCAGCGAACCCGGCGAGGAGCCGGAAGCCTCCAGCCAGTCCGAATCGGCCGAGGAATCAACAGAGGAAACCACTATGGAAGCGGAACTGGAAGCGGCGAAGGCCCGGGCCGAGGAAAACTGGAACAAGGTTCTGCTGCTCAAGGCCGAGCAGGAAAACCTGCGCAAGCGGTCTCGGCGCGATATCGAGAACGCGCACAAGTACGCGCTGGAAAAATTCGTGACCGAGCTGTTGCCGGTTGTCGACAGCCTGGAGATGGGGCTGGCGGCGGCGCGGGAAAGCGGCGAGGCGGAAAAGCTGCGGGAAGGTTCCGAGCTGACGCTGAAGATGTTTCTCGACGTGCTGGAAAAATTCGGCGTCGAGCAGGTCGACCCCACCGGGGAAAAGTTCAACCCCGAGGCGCACCAGGCCATGAGCATCCAGGAAAACGCCGAGGTTGAACCCAATACCGTGCTGACCACCATGCAGAAAGGCTATCTGCTCAATGGTCGCCTGGTTCGGCCCGCCATGGTGATCGTTTCAAAATAACCCCTTGCGGTTGAATACGGGGTCTGCGCCCCCATATACCTCTTGCGACTAGGAATACCTCATTCAGGACGCGTGGATTTTCGTCGAGAGCAAGGCGTAAAAGCGCAGGCATAGTGGAGCTACGTCAAGCTTTTACAACGCGGCTATCGGCGAAAAGATGCGCGGCGTGAATGAGGCATTCCTGGTCGCGAGAGGTATATCGTGTCAGGTTCGCTTATTTAGACAAGATTCGC
>DRPO01000432.1 GCA_011330835.1 Gammaproteobacteria bacterium
AAGCAAACTAAGGCATGAGGTGCGTCAGTCCGCTACGTTTCGGATCGACAACGCGAGCTATATTCACCTGAAAAATCTCAAGATCGACGGCGCGCAAAATGGCGTTCTGATCGTTGGTCAACAGGCGCATCACAATCAGGTAGAGAAATGTGACATTGTCAATGGGCAGCGCCGGGTTCTCATCGCCAAAGGCGCGCATGATAACCTTATTACCCGGAACAATCTCCACATGGTGCTGCTGTCCCGTTATCGTCCAATGGCGTGGTATGACGCCTGGCGGCTGGATCATACCCGCGTTGGAGAGGAAAACTACCCGTATATCGTCGCGCAGCACTACTACGAGGCGTACAAGCATGAAATCGGGGTGGATACTTCCGCGCCACAAGACGATACTGGCGTTTTTCTGCTGGCCGCCGGCGGTAACAACGACATCTCTCATAACGAGATCCATGACACGCTTGCGGGTGTGTTTGGAGATGCCATTGGCGATGTGAGAATCCACGACAACTATTTTCATCACATCTCCGGCACGTCCGTGGGCAGGGGACATGGACAGGAGAACGACAATGGTTATGTCTACGGGAACAATTTCATCAATGTCCACATTGCCTTGAGATATAACCCGAATTCCGAGCAGGAGGCTCGGGAGAATCTGTGGTTCTACGACAATCTTGTCTATAATCCCCTGGGGTTGGGGGTCGGCATTTATCCGACCATGGAGAATGACTACGATACGTCCCAAACCAGACTGTTTTTCTACCACAATACGATTGTCGGCGTGGGGAATGACGATCTCGACAGGATCAGCGAGAACAATGAGATCGTTTTTGTGAATAACCTTTACTATCGGAGCCGGTTGAGTTTCTGGGCAAGCCCATTCGCCCATATCGACTACAACTGGTTCGGTACGCTCAACAGGATCGATCAGGTTGAAACCCGGTTCGGGAAAAACAATATCGAGGCCGATGGTTCCATCCCGTTCACCCCGGGTGCGTTCGACGATGACAGAGCGCCATTCGTGGTGAACGCCGATTCATCGGCGAGAGGCGCGGGTTTGGATCTCTCGGAGCCGTTCACCATCGATGGCGTGAACTACGAGGCGTTGCCGGGAGTCCCGTCGGGTTATTCTCACGACATGGGCATCATCAGCCGGTGACGCCGGTCTTACCTTCTCACCAATTGTCGGGTTACATCATGAAGAAAATTGGTTTGATTCTGGTCAGTTTCTTGCTCGTGTCCTGCGCGACCCTGAGGTTGTGGGAAGACAGTTCGTACGATGAATCCATATCCGGCTTTCTGCTCAAGGAGGGGTCTGATGAAGTCTTTGTCATCGGCGACGAGTTTCACTACCTGTTTCGCAATCAGGCGCTCAAGAACGTGTTGCTTTCCCCTTACAAGGCGCATTTCGTTCCTAACCTGTCGAACTTCAGGGTGAATGGAAACAAGGTGTCGGGAACACTGCGTCTCTCGGTCGACCCGGACAGAATGGAACGAAGCGCTGCGCTTCAACTCATCAGCGATTTGGGTTTCACGCCCAGGGACGATGACTTGACGCTCAAATTGTTTCTTGAAGGGAAACGGTATAAGAGCAACATCGACATGAAAAGCATGAGTCAGTTCAAGCACAGTTACCATTTGGCCATTCGGAAGGATTCCAGCCTCGGGCATGCGGGCAAGATATTGCTGACCCCGTTGACCGTCGCTTTCGATGTTTCCGCCGGAGTGCTGGCGTGGGGCGGGTTTACCGTGATGGCTGTTGTGTTTTGTACTGTTGGGGGTATCTCGGGGCAGTCCCACGGCGGATTGTGCAGTGGATAGGTTTGGCTCTCGCGGTGGAACCATGGCGCTCATCCGCTGGTAGTCTTGATCAGACTATTCATCGACCCACTCGCCAAGCTCCGATCTCAGCGATTGCATCGCGCGGGACAGATGCGTCTTGACGCTCCCTTCGGAACAGTTCATGGCCTCGGCAACTTCCTTGACGCTCAGACCTTGCCACTGGCGCAGCAGATAGGATTCTTGCTGTCGGGCGGGTAGCTGGGCCAGCGCGGCCTCGAAGGCCTCCGCCAGTTCATCGGCTTCATAACCCGAGGCGGTGTGGTCGCGGCTGATCGCCAGTCGGGCTTCCGCCGTGTCGGTATCTTCGCCCTGTTCAGGCAAACCCATTTGTGAAAAAGGCAGGATCCGGACGATACGCTCGCGCCATCCCTGCTTGCGCTGATGATCGGTGATGCGTCGCAGCAGGATCCGGTAGAACAGCTTCGTCCAGGCGTCGTCCTCGTACCGGGGGGCTGCCTGGGCGAAGCCGATCATCGCTTCCTGCAGCACGTCCAGAGCGGCCTCTTCATCACGCAGGCGAACAGCGGCGAATTTCAGCGCCGCGTTACGAATCCGGCGAAGAAAGATCGCCAGATCGGCTTCCAGTCCCTGTTTCAAGACGGATTCAGTTCTTGGCGTCGGGCGCCTCGCCACTGCTCTCGATCAGATGGCACAGGTGCTCGCCATCGGGGTCGAGATTGGGCAGGTACCGCCATTCCGCGAGCGCGTATTCCATGCGCTGTTGCAGAGCCTGCAGGGCTTCGATCTGCTTGCGGTTTTCTTCGATACGTTGCTTGAGCTGGCGCCTGACCAGCGGACAGGCGGATTCGCCGTTGCCCACGCGTTCGAGAATGGTTTCGATTTCCTTGAGCGTGAATCCGAGCGACTTGGCCTGCTGGATGAAGCGCAGGCGTTGCGCATCGTCGCTGCGATAGAGCCGGTAGTCGTTTTCGGGATGCCGTTTCGGGTGCAGCAGGCCCCGGCGAGTGTAATAGCGAACGACATTGGCGGTGACGTTGCTTCTTGTTGCGAGTTGATTGACAGTTAGCATTTTGATTGCCTCCACTAAAACCATGCTCGGATACCGGCGACCAGCTGGGTATCCTCTGTTTTGTCGCCGGCGAGTTCCGCGAAGTCGGCGGTTCCGCCAAACTTTCGCCACCAGTTGATGCCGATGTACGGCGCGAATTCACGACGAATTTCATAGCGCAGCCGCAAGCCCGCCTCGACGTCGGAGAGGCCGGAGCCGATGCTGACCGCCTGGTCGTCGCGACCGAACAGATTGACCTCGATCTCCGGCGTCAGAATCAGCCGCTGGGTGAACAGCATCTCGTATTCCGCGTCGAGCCGGGCGGATGTCCTTCCCGAGTCGCCGACAAACAGGGCGGCATCGACCTCGAAAAAGTACGGCGCCAGTCCCTGAACGCCGATGACCAGCCAGTCCCGGGTGGGCTTGGGCTTGAAGTCGCCGCGCCAGCCGACCTGGAAATCCCAGTACGGCGCGATGGCGCGATCCAGCAGCGCCTGAAACTCGAATTCCGTGGTTTCGCCGTCTTCCCTTTCGCCTTCGGTCTTGAGCCAGAGCTTTCTCAGGTCTTTTCCGATCCAGCCCTGGGCGTCCCAGACCAGGGGGTTCGGCCCGTCGGCGTCGCGGGTTTCGAACTGATCCAGCTTGCCCATGACCAGCAACGGGTCGTCGTTCATGCCCGCGAAGGCCGGTGGCGCAACGGCCAGTGTCAGCGCTAGCGTTTTGATCAATGATTTCATGATGACCTCCTAGGCGATGATGACGTGCCGGAACATGCCGGGCATGTGGTAGAGCAGGTGGCAGTGGTAGGCCCAGCCGCCCAGGGCGTCCGCAGTGACCCGGTAGCTGATCTTCGCGCCGGGCTGGACGATGACGGTGTGCTTGCGCGGGATGTGGGCGTCATCGCCCGTTTCCAGATCGCTCCAGACGCCATGGAGATGAATCGGATGATTCATCATCGTGTCGTTGACCAGCGTGATCCGCAACCGCTCGCCATAGTTCATCCGCAGCGGTTTGGCGTCGGCGAACTTGACGCCATTCATGGACCACATGTAGCGGCTCATGTTGCCGGTGAGATGCAGCTCGATCTCCCGTTCCGGATCGCGCGGATCGGGGGTAGCGTAAAGGTGTCTCAGGTCGGCGTAGGTGAGGACGCGGCGACCGTTGTCACGCAGACCGACGCCGGGGTCGTCGAGGCGATACTGTGGGTCCGGCGCGATCATGTCGACCTGCGGTCCCGCCTCGCTCGGGCTGTGGCGGGTCATGCCCATCGCTCCCATCTTTTCGTGATCCATCTTCATCATCGACGCGCCACATTTCATGCCGCCCATGTCGTGACCGCCATGGCCCATGGCCGCCATGTTCATGCCCATGTCGGTGTGGGTGAGGATGGGCGGGGGATCCATCGGCGGGACTTCGCCACGCAGCGACGGGTCGGGCGTCAGCGTGCCGCGGGCGTAACCGGACCGGTCGATGGCCTGGGCGAAGACCGTCCAGGCGCGATCGTCGGAAGGCTCGACGAGCACATCGTAGGTTTCCGCGACACCCAGCCGGATCTCATCGACGGT
>DRPO01000433.1 GCA_011330835.1 Gammaproteobacteria bacterium
AACGGTGTTGAGCTACCCAGAGCGGGAAGACAAGCGACCGTAAGCCCCCGGCTTTGCCGGGAGATACTTACTAACAATCATCCCCGCGTGTAACAAATCCGCCCATTCACCAGCGTGGCGACGACCGCGCCCTTGAAGCTCCAGCCGACGTAGGGGGTGTTTTTGCCCCGGCTGAGGAGGTTGTCGAGTTGGCATTCCCACTCGAGTTCGGGGTCGACGAGGGTGATGTCGGCGGGGTGGTCGGTGGCGAGGGAGCCGACGTCGAGGCCCAGGATTTGGGCGGGGGCGGCGCAGAGCAGTTCGACGGCGCGCGGGAGACTGATGATGTTTTGTTCGACCAAGCGCAGGGTGAGCGGCAGGAGGGTTTCGACGGAGGAGATGCCGGGCTCGGTGGCGGGGAAGGGGGCGAGCTTGGCGTCGTTGTCGTGCGGATGGTGGTCGGAGCAAATGGCCTGGATGCCTTCTTCGGTGAGTCCGGCGCGCAGGCCGTCGCGGTCGCGTTCGCCGCGCAAGGGGGGGCGGGTGTGGCACAGCGAGTTGAAGTCGGAGATGTCCATTTCGGACAGGAAGAGCTGGTGGATGCAGACGTCGGCGGTGATGTCGAGGTTATCGTGGCGCGCGCGGCGGATCATGTTCATGCCCTTGGCGGTGGAAAGTCGACCGAAATGGGCGCGCACGCGGGTTTGTTCGATCAGCGGCAGGTAGAAGCCGATAGCGGCGGTTTCGGCGGCCTCGGGGATGGCGGGCAGGCCGAGGCGGGTGGAGACGGAGCCTTCGTGGGCGCAGCCGCCGAGGGCGAGGGCGTGATCCTGCGGGTTGATGTGGACGGTGAGGTCGAGTCCGGCGGCGTATTCGAGGGCGCGGCGCAGGACGTTGGCGTTGGCGAAGGGGCGGTAGGCGTTGGTGACGCCGGCGCAGCCGGATTCCTTGAGGCTGGCCATGTCGGTCAGTTGTTCGCCTTCGAGCCCCTGGGTGATGGCGGCGAGGACGGTGAGGCGGGCGAGGCCGGTTTCGTCCTGGCGGCGCTGGATGAATTCGAGGTCGGCGGGGGAGTCCAGCGGCGGTTGTGTATCGGGTGGAATGCACAGGGTGGTGACGCCGGCGCTGACGGCGGCGAGCGATTCGGAGCGGATGTCGGCCTTGTGTTCGAAGCCGGGCTCGCCGACGCGGGCGCAGAGATCGACGATGCCGGGGATGACGAGCTTGCCGCTGGCGTCGAGAGTCTGCTGGGCGACGAAGTCGGCGGGCGGCGCGCCGTGAGCGATAATCTGGCCGTGGGCGATGTAGAGGTTGTCGACGCGGTCGATGCCGCTGGCCGGGTCGATGAGGCGGCCATTGAGGATGGCGATCTTCATTCGTGGCTCCCGGGCGGGTTGCCCATGCACATCGACATCAGCGCCATGCGCACGGCGACGCCGTAGCTGACCTGCTTGAGGATGACCGACTGCGGGCCGTCCGCCACGTCGGAGGCGATTTCCACGCCGCGGTTGGCGGGGCCGGGGTGCATGACCAGCGCGTCGGGGCGGGCCAGCGCGAGCCGTTCGCGGGTCAGGCCGAACAGCCGGTAGTATTCGTTTTCGCTCGGCAGCAGGGCGCCTCGCATGCGTTCCTTTTGCAGGCGCAGCATGATGACCACGTCCACGTCGCGCAGCCCCCGGTCGAGCGAGTGATGCACCTGCACGCCCAGTTCCTCGACGTTTTTCGGGAGCAACGTCTTGGGCGCGATGACGCGGATCTCTGGCGTGTTGAGAATGTTGAGCGCGTGAATCTGCGAGCGCGCCACGCGCGAGTGCAGAATGTCGCCGACGATGGCGACCCGTAGCGTGTTCAGCGGCCCCTTCTCGCGGCGGATGGTAAACATATCGAGCATGGCCTGGGTGGGATGCGAATGCTGGCCGTCGCCGGCGTTCAGCACGCTGATGTGCGGGGCGACGTGGCGGGCGATCAGTTGCGCCGCGCCGCTCTGCGAATGGCGCACGATGAACATGTCGCTGTGCATGGCTTCGAGATTGCGCAGCGTGTCCAGCAGGCTCTCACCCTTGGTGGTGGAGGAGGTGCTGATATTCATGTTCATCACATCGGCGGACAACCGCTTGGCGGCCAGCTCGAAGCTGGTGCGGGTGCGCGTGCTCGGCTCGAAGAACAGATTGAAGATCGTCTTGCCGCGCAGCAGCGGCACCTTCTTGACCGGTTGGGCGGTGACCGTGGTGAAGGATTCGGCCAGATCGAGGATCTCGGTCAGCAGCGGGGCCGAGAGACCTTCCAGCGTCAGGAAATGTCTGAGCCGGCCATCGCTGGTGAGTTGCATGGAGGCTGGCAAGGGTCCGGGAGCCGGCGCGGGGCGCATCGTCAATCCTCCAGCAGTTCCAGCGCCAGCGGTTCCGGGCCGCTCAGCTTGATATGCTGGCCCGGCGCCAGCGTCAGATTGTGGCCGAACAGATTGGCCTCGATCGGCAACTCCCGACCGCTGCGCTCCACCAGAACGATCAGGTGAATGCTGGCCGGACGGCCATAATCGAACAACTCGTTCATTGCCGCGCGGATCGTGCGCCCCGTGTGCAGCACATCATCCACCAGCAGAATGTGCTGGTCATCCACCTCGAACGGCAGGCTGGAAGGCTTGACCACCGGATGCAGCCCCTTCTGACTGAAATCATCCCGGTAGAACGTGATATCCAGGCGCCCCAGCGGACGCTCCAGTCCCAGCGCCTGATGCAACCGCTCCGCCACCCAGACCCCGCCGGTATGAATGCCCACCATCGCCGGGTTTTCTATCCCCTTTTCGTTGAGATAACGGGAGAGTTCGGAGGCCAGATGCTCCACCAGCTTTTCGGCGTCGAATTGAGCGTGTTGCATGGAGCGAAGCCTATCATCTGCCTGCCGCCGGCTCCAGCGTGGCGGAATCGGGGGGGGGGCCGACATCCCCCCCAGGCCTTGCTAGCGCCGATTCACCGCGGAGTTGTCCGGATAATGTCAGGATGGAGTGCTCAGTTTCGCATTACAGGTGGAGGATAGAAGTCCAAAAGGGAAAGCACCCCCCTTATTCCTGAAGTGTTTCAACTGCAATCGATGATTATCCGTCTTCCA
>DRPO01000434.1 GCA_011330835.1 Gammaproteobacteria bacterium
CCCCTACTGGCTGACCAGCGATTCCCAGCGTATCCGCACCATAGCGATCCCGCTTCCGGACGGCGAAACCCGCCGGCGCCTGGCGGTTCAGCTTTACCCGGAAATACCCGAGAGCGACAGGGATACCCCTGAAAACATTTTCGCCAATACCCTCGCCAACCTGACGCACAATATGTCGCTCAACGCCATGACGGACATTTTCGATCTCGCGCTGGCCAACCACAAACCGGCCTCCGATATCGATGAGGCGGTGCAAAGCTACCGCGTTGGTGACATCAATCTGGAGAGCCCCTGGCGATCTGATCTCTTGCGACAAAACATCCTCGATGCGGAAGATCCTGAAAGCGATGGTTACATCGGCAAACGGGTAAAGGGACAGCGGAAGGCCATCAGCAAGGTTTTCGATATTCTCAAGCGGATCTCGGTGGGGCTGACCGGGGCGCAATCCAACGCCATCGGCGGCAGACCGAGAGGCGTCCTGTTCTTTGCCGGGCCAACCGGCGTCGGCAAGACCGAGCTGGCCAAATCCATCGCCCAGATCGTCTTCGGCGACCAGAACGCCTACAAACGATTCGACATGAGCGAATTCTCCGAAGAACACAGCGGAGACCGCTTGATCGGCGCGCCGCCAGGCTACGTCGGCTACAACGAAGGCGGAGAACTGACCAACGCCATCCGCGAACAACCCTTCAGAGTGCTGCTGTTCGATGAAATCGAAAAAGCGCACAACAAGATTCTCGACAAGTTCCTGCAAATCCTGGAAGACGGGCGGCTCACTGACGGTCGCGGCGATACGGTCTATTTCTCCGAATCACTGATCATCTTCACTTCAAACGCCGGCATATCGAGGGAACGACGCGACGGCTCGGTGGAGTATCTGGTTTCTCCCGAAGACTCGCTGCCCCCCGACGAATTTGAACGCATCATCATGGGCGGCATCAAGGATTACTTTCGAAAGGATCTCAGACGACCGGAACTCCTCAACCGGTTTGGGGAAAACATCGTCATTTTCAATTTCATCTCCCCCGAGGTCGCCAGGGAGATTCTGACAATGATGATCGATAACGTCCGCCGACGAGTGGAAGACGAACACGACCTGCGGCTCGATATCTCCGAGCCCGTCACGCGCAAGCTCAACAACCTCTGTGTGGCCGACAACCTTGTCAATGGAGGTCGCGGTATCGGCTCGCGACTGGAAGAAGTCTTTATCAATCCACTCGCCCGGCTCATTTTCGACCAGTCGCCCAAGCCGGGAGACACCTTGCGACTAACCCAACTTGACGAAAAGGACGGCATCCATGAACTCCATGGTGAATGAAGTCGCCATCAGCCGGTTGCACTGGCCAGTAACGACGCTGGGCCACGGCGAGCGTATTGGAATCTGGTTCCAGGGCTGCACGATTCACTGCAAGGACTGCTGTTCGCACGACACCTGGGCCGTTGATCCCGATAAACTGATAACCATCGAACGTTTGATCGATTGGGTGGCGGGGCAACCGCTATCCCGCATCGATGGGCTCACCATCAGTGGGGGAGAACCGTTCGATCAGGCCGATTCGCTGCAAGAGGTGATCGAACAGCTACGTTCACTTTTTTCCGAAAGCACAAAACCGATCGATATCCTGGTCTACAGCGGCTATCCCTGGCGCCGCATTCAGGAGAAACACGCCACCATCCTGAAACACATTGACGCATTGATCAGCGAACCTTTCGTAGCCAGTCGCCCCGTGGATTGGTTGCGCGGCTCCAGCAATCAGACGATCCACTGCCTGACCCCGTTGGGGCGCCAACGTTATGGCGATTCCCGCTCCATCCCCAACAGCAAATCACTCCAACTGTGTTACGACGGAAACGCCATCTGGATGATCGGCATACCCCAACGAGGCGATTTGGACGAATTGAGACGAATACTGATGAAATCCGGCATCAGTCTTGGGAAATTATCGTGGATCGCTTGACGCTTTCCAAGCAAAACCACCACCCCTCCCTCGACACCTGCCCGACTTGAGCCTGAGACAATATACTAACCAATTGTTTTTATTGGTCTAATAGATCGAGATGAATAGAGCTTCCAGTCACTGGCAACCACCGATGCTTCATACTTTCATCCAGGCATAAGCGCCCCCGGGACGTCGATCAGTGAAGACGCGCGACCTTCCTGCGTCAAAAGGCCGCCGACCAACATTGGCTCGATTGATAATGTCATAAGCCCTTTGAAGTGGCGACAAGATCACAGACCGGGCACAATCACGCGGAATTTTTGCGCGTGACTTTCCGGCGCCGCTTCCGGGGCGCCTCAGCAAGCCACAGTCATCCATCCGGCTTTTGATTTGATTTGGAGGAATACCATGATCAAGCCCCTGGGCTCCGACGAGCTGAACCC
>DRPO01000435.1 GCA_011330835.1 Gammaproteobacteria bacterium
ATGTGATCGAAAACCGTTTTTTCAAGGGATTTATACCTCTCGCGACCAAGATTACCCCGTTCAGGCCACGCATCTTTTCGTCGATGGCTGCGTTGTAAAAACTTGACATAGCGCCACTATGCCTGCGTTTTTACGCCTTGCTCTCGACAAAAACCTACGCACCCTGAACGGGGTATTCTTGATCGCGAGAAGTATTGCCTACAGAGTATCGTTGCAGCTCGTACCGACGCCAAATGGACTGCCCCCCGGAGGCGCTTTCTGGTAGTCCTTGACGTCCGACTCGATCGCCGGCAACGTCACCTGGGTGGTCATCCAGGCCTCTCCATCCGCCTGGCTGGTTTGCGCCACCAGGTCGAGGGTCACCCATTCGGCGAAGTTCTGCGGATAGATCAGGCTAAATGGCGCGAAACCGTTTTCATCGGTGGTGACTACCGAGCTGACCAGCGTGGCGACGGCTGAAGGCGTCAATTCCCCGTCCTGGTTGATGTCCTCCCCGGCGTCCAATTCTCCATCGCGGTCGACATCCTCGGCGACGCAAACCGCCGTGACTTTCGGTCGCCAGGCGTCCAGCTTGCCGTCGAGATCGGAATCGTAGCCTTCCCAGTACCCCTTGCGGTAGACCACCGGATAGGCGCGAAGCGTCACGGCGGCGGACGCAACCGGCGCGCCATCGTCGCTGACCTGGACAACGAACGGATGCTCGTACTGGGTTTCGTTGGGTTCGCTCATCTGGTTGCCGGTGCCGATGATAATGCGGGTGTTCGCCGGATCCACGGTCAAACGCGTGGTCGCCGAAATCGCCGGGGAATCCGCGATGTAGGCGCTGATTTCGACGCCGTTCTGGCCGCTCGCGCTGGAGCCGGCGTGATAGACCGCGGTGGCTCTGCCAAGACTATCCGTTTTCACCGCGCCGGAGGTTTGCAGTGCTCCCCCGGTAATGTCCGAATCGACATGGAAAACGATGTCCTGATTCTTGACCAGGTTGTCATTGGCGTCCCGGACAATCACCGTCAGCAACGAGGTCTGACCAAAGGACACCGTGCTGGGCGAGGCGTCGAGCTTCAGCACCGTGGGCGTGGTCGCGACAAACTCGATGGTTTGTTCGGCGGCCTCGCTGTCGGTTTCCGCCTTGATGGTCGCGCCGCCCGCCTGATGCGAACTCAGGGAAACGGTAGCGACGCCATCGGAATCGGTCGTTGCGGCGATGACCGATTTGTTGTTGCCGAACACGCCGCGATTCGTGTATAGGGTCACTGGCGCGCCCGACGCCGGGACGCCGCCCCGGATGAGCTTGACGCTGACTGTTTCGGCGCTATTCAGATTGATCTCCTGTTCCGGGGTTGGCGTCACGAAAGTCAGCGAGTTGTCCTGGGAAACCTTGAGGCGAAAGGTTGCGCTGATCAGCCCATCCAGCGCGGTCGCGGTGATCGTGTCATCGACGCCCGCGGTATCCGTGACCGTGATATGCGCCTGACCCTGGTCATCGGTGGTCGCCTGGGTCTCGGATAGCGTATTCCCCTGGGCCGATGTGATCGTTATCGGTTGATTCTTCAGTACGCCACCGTCGCCGGTGCGAAGCTTGATCAGCAACGCGGCGCTCTGGCCCGCCGAAATCGCGTTCCGCGGCCCGGACATTTCGATCGTGGTTCCAGTCACCGCGATTTGAATCTCGGCGCTTGTCCCCGGCGCTTCCACGGTCACCTTGATCGTCCTCGGCGTCGGATCATAGGGCGAGCTGAGAACGGCAACCGCGTTGCCAACGGAATCCGTCACGCCCTGCTCGATTTTCAGCGATCCGGATGAGGCGGAAAAACTGACCACCGCGCCTTCCTGCGCGACATTATGGCTATCCCTGACGTTGGCGGTGATCCGGACGGAGCCGCTGCCCCCGGACTGAAGCTGGAGATGATCGGCGAGAACCGTCAGGCGAGAAGGTTCCGCCGGCGACGCGGGCGTATCTCCACCGGAAGTCCCACTGGATCCCGTGCTTCCGGCATTGCTTCCCGAACCCGACGCATCGCTCCCCGAGGCGGACGGCGTCGATGTCTGGTTCACCGTGGCCGCGCGATCCTCCAGCGCGGAATCGAGACTGGATTTGCAGCCCGACATCAGGCCCAGAACCATCAGCGCCACGAGAAGGACGAACCGATAAGGATAGTGATTGGAAAATGTCAGCTCCCTTGAAGCAGTCATTGTTGTTCTCCCTTTTGTTATTGTTTTTCCAAGATGCCCCACAGCGTAAAAAAATACGCTCGATCCCCATGGGACTGCCGGACGACCTTGCGCCTCCGACATCTCTTCTTGATCGCCAGTTCGGGATCAGTTTTATTATTGTAAGTCTCTAGCCCGTATCTCCGGATCCGCTTCGACAGGTCGGGCCCGACCTGTCTATCTCCCCCTGAAACGCGGCCAATCGAAATGATGCACCAGCCCGACCCCCGCCGTTCGATAGCGATCCTGGAAACCATACTGCATCAGCTCGATCCCCAGGGCCGTGCGCTCGTTTCCGTAAAGCTCCACGCCAACTCCCACGGCGCCGTTGGTGTAGGAGCCGTCGATATTCGCGAAATCGGCATTGACCGACGCCAGCCCGAGCAAGCCATAGACATTGATTCGGTCGAAGGGGAGGTTTCCGCGCACCAGCGCCGCGGCGTATTGGACGCCATCCTCGGTATCGGCGCGGTCGCGGGAGAAATCCCGGCCAATGTGCAACTCCACGCCAAGGAAATCACTGAAGCTGTATCCCAGCTTGAAATTCAGATTGGAGGTATTGCCCCTGCCCCCCTCATCGGGCTGGATGCGGGCGTCGCCGCCGAAGACGCCAAAATACTGGAGAGGCTGGGAATCCGCCATTGCCGCCCCGCCAGAAAGCGTCAGGGCCAATGAAAATGAAAGGGTTATCGCAATACGCCGCACAAGAAACACTCCCTGCAATCTCAGGACTCCAGCACCCTGATACGCCCGTCCAAAATCAGCAAGGCTTGGGCCTCCGAGTGCAAACATTTTGAAAAGAATATCGGATCATGAACTCGCCGAACAAGGGAACTGCGTCTGATTCCAGCTGGCTGAAACGAACGATTATGCAGGAACCCGAAGCGTTTCACCAGAACGGGTAGGCGAGAGAAATCCGGCGTGGATTATTTTTCGTCCAGGAAAGCGGGGCGCTCGATGACCACGGTCTTTTCAAGTTCGTGTTCGACCTTTTCCGCCTGTTCGTCAGAATCTTCCTCGGCGAACGGGTCGCCCTGGATCACGGGAGGCTGCTCGATCTCCTGGGTGGTTTCCATCGGGTGCCGCGGGGGTTCCGGGTCGGCGACGCTCTTCGCGGCCTTTCGCGCGGGAAACGGGGTAACATTATGTCCCAAAGCCTGTTCCCGCGCCTCTTCGATACTTGGCAAGGGCGGCAACTCGATGTGCTCTTCTTCGATATGCACGGGTTCGGGCGGCGTCAAGGGCTCCTCGCCAACCCGGTCGATGATATCGATCACAGGGCCTGCATCGCTCTTTGTATCCCGCTCGGAGCGGCTATTTTCTCTAGCGGCGGAAAACAGCCCGATCGGCCCGCTGTTTGACGCGCGTTGCTCACTGGCGTCGCTGCCCCCCGGAGAAGCCATCTCGGGCGTTGTTACGCGGGCAAAGCGTTGCCCGTTGGCGTCCACGTAGACCGGAACCTGATCCCTGCTCTCGCCCCGAATCCAGATAACGGACAAAATCAGCCCGGCGAGAATCAACAGGGCGAACAGGCCAGAAACCAGAACGACGCCGCCATAGGCATTGTAGGCTTGAAGACCAACGCCAGCGAGTCCCGTGACAAACAGCCCGACCGGTCGGGGCTGATAGGCGCTCAGCAGTCTTGATTGCAAGATCATGGCGAAACCGATCAGCGTCAGCGCCACGCGGTAGCCCGGCATGGCGCCGACCACGCTTTCCAGCATCGCCGACAGGATGCCCAACACTTGGAGAAAAGGGCTGGCAACCGGCGTCTCGCCGGTGTTCACTCCGGTGACTTCGGCGGCAATCAGCACCACGGTCGCCAAGACCCAGAAGATCCCGCCGGCAAGCAGTCCGCCAGATACGAGATCACGCCCCAGTTGACAATAGTTGTGGCAGACGCCACCGCTTGAAGATCCATTGGAAGTATTCATAGTGTCATAGCCCGGTTCAGGCCTTTGATGGCCCTTAATAATTATTTGGTTTTCCTCCGAGAACGGCATCATCAAGGAGCGCCGACGCCGTTTCCGTTGCCGCTCCCTTCCCGCGCCATCCTGTCGCGGCCTCAAACAATTCTCGACATCTTCCCATATCCCGAAACCGCTAACCTTGAAAGACCTCTCGTTCTTCGTCTTTCAGGCCGGGAAAGCTTGAAACGGATCAGAAAACGGGCGTCCCTTCGAGCTTGCCGACTTGAGGTTGGCGGGAGCAGTCGGGTCAACGATCCAGCCGCTTCAATTCCACCCGCCGGTTCTTCGCTCTCCCCTCGGCGGTAGCGTTATCGGCAATCGGTCTGGATTCTCCATACCCTTTTGCCTGCAACGCGTCGGCGGAAACACCCTTGCTGATCAGATAGGCGCGCACCGCTTCGGCCCGGCGCTGGGACAAATCGAGATTGAGCTGGTCATTGCCTCGACTGTCTGTATGCCCGGCCACCTCGAGTCTGAGATCCTTGTGGGTCGCCAGTGTTTCCGCCACGCCATCCAGAATCTTGAGCGACTCTTCGGTCAGCTTGTCCGAACCGCTGTGGAAGTTGACCCCTTCCAGCTTGATCGGCGCGACCTTGTCGCAACCAATCTCATCGACGCTGACGCCCGGCCTGGTGTCGGGACAGACATCCCGCACATCGGCCACGCCGTCGTGATCGGAATCGAGCATGCAACCTGCATCGTCCACCTTCGCGCCAGCTGGCGAATCCGGACACTTGTCCAGGCTATCGACCACGCCATCGCCATCCGAATCGCCCTCGCAGCCCTCGGCGTTCACACTGGCGCCCGCCGGCGTGTCGGGGCATTTGTCATCGGCGTCCACAACGCCGTCACCGTCGGAATCCAGTCGGCAACCCTGGTCATCGACCTTCGCTCCTGCCGGGGTTTCGGGGCACTTGTCCTGGCTGTCAACCACGCCATCCTGATCGGAATCCAGCGCGCAGCCTTCGGCGTTTACCTTGACGCCCTCGGGCGTTTCCGGGCATTTGTCCAGATCATCGACGACGCCATCGCCATCCGAATCCAGCGGACAACCCTGCTCGTTGACCTTCACGCCAGCAGGCGTTTCCGGGCACTTGTCCTGGCCATCGACCACGCCATCGCCGTCCGCATCGAGCTGGCAACCCTGCTCGTCCACCTTGGCGCCAGCAGGCGTTTCCGGGCACTTGTCCTGGCCATCGA
>DRPO01000436.1 GCA_011330835.1 Gammaproteobacteria bacterium
AAGGTCATCAAATCCCATCACAACGTCGGCGGCCTTCCCGACGACATGGCCCTCGACCTGGTCGAACCCCTGCGCGAACTGTTCAAGGACGAAGTGCGCAAGATCGGGCTGGAACTCGGCCTGCCCTCTGAAATGGTCTACCGCCACCCATTCCCCGGCCCCGGACTCGGCGTGCGCATCGCCCTGCGCGCCGTTGAAACCATCGACTTCATGACCGCCCGCTGGTCGCATCTGCCCTACGACTTTCTCGACCTCGTCTCCCGCCGCATCATCAACGAGATCCCGGGCATTTCACGAGTGACCCACGACATTTCGGGCAAGCCGCCGGCGACGATCGAGTGGGAGTGACCGCGGCTGTCCGGAAGCAGCGCTTCGGCGGGCATTGCGCGACTCAGTGGTTGGTCATGCCCACGCTATTGGATGTGGTGTAGTGCTATCGGCTTGATAAGCCAGTCAATGCTGACGGCAATCTGGCGCTCCCCATTCCCTGTTCAGCTCTGGATGGCGTTGCGCCGGAGGAGCGAGCGCCGCAGGGCCTTGCCGGGGAGGCCGAGTTTCCGGCAGCGGTCGAGAAAGGCGCGGTCTAGCGGAGGCGGGGCGTCGCGGAAGGCGTAGAGGATGCTGTTGCCGTCTTCCTCGTCGAGTCGCCAGTGGGGCTCGCCGAAAACGGTGGTCAGATGCGTCGTGGCGTTGTCCCAGGCTTGCGGGACAGTGCGCCAGAGGTTGATGGCGAGCAGGCCGTTGCGGTTCAGGCGTTCGCGGCAGCGGTCGAAGAAGCGCAGGGTGGAGACGGTTTCCGCCGGGCCATTGGCGTCGAACAGGTCGATGATAATCAGGTCGCGGCGGGTTTCGATCTGGTCGAGAAAGTAGTCGGCGTCGGCGGTGAACAGCGCCATGCGTTCGTCGGCGGGGAGGTTGAAATAGTCCAGGGCGAGGTTGATGACGGCTTCTCGGCGTTCGACGGCGGTCAGCGTGAGCTCGGGCATCCGTCGGTGCAAATGGCTGGCGACGCTGCCGGCGCCAAGCCCGAGGATCAGCGCGTCGCGAGGTTGCGGATGCAGGGCGGCGGCCAGCAGCAGTTTGTCATCGTAGTGAAAGATTGGCCGTCCCGGCGGCTCCAGCGACTGGCAGCTCTGCTTGATGGCGGAGCCGAAGTGCAGGCAGCGGCGGTTGTCGTGATCGACGACTTCGATCAGGCCGTGGTCGTCTCGGCGTTCGGCCACCAGACGACCGCCGTGGCGGGTTTCATGGCGTGATTTCACGGGTTCGAAGGTCTCACGAAACGCATGGGCAGGGCAAGCCGGGGGGTATCTCGCTGGATTCCCGCGTTCGCGGGAATGAAGGAGGGGGGGTGCAGTGCAGTGAAACCCGGTGAATGTATACCTCTTGCGATTGAGAATACCCCGTTCAGGGTGCGTGGATTTTCGTCGAGAGCAAGGCGTAAAAACGCAGGCATAGTGGGGCTACGTCAAGTTTTTACAACGCAGCTATCGGCGAAAAGATGCGTGCCCTGAACGGGGTATTCTCAATCGCAAGAGGTATAAACCGAACCCCAACCAAGCAGTTCGCGTCAATCAGCCTCGCTTGCGCAGCGGGCGCAGGTTCCCAGCAGTTCGACCACGGGGCGGCGGGTGATGAAGCCGGTGTTCTGCTCGGCTTCGGCGACGCCTTGTTCGATGGCGGGGTTTTCGATTTCGCGGACGAGGCCGCAGTCGGAGCAGATGAGGAATTGGCTGGCGTGGGGTTTGTCGGGGTGGTTGCAGCCGACGTAGGCGTGGAGGGTTTCGAGTTTGTGGATCAGGCCTTGCTGGAGCAGGAAGTCGAGCGCGCGGTAGACGGTTGGCGGCGCGGGGTTGGGGGCGACGGCGCGCATCCGGTCGAGGATTTCGTAGGCGGAGAGGGGTTTGTCGGCGGCGCAGACCAGTTCGAAGACGGTGCGCCGTTGTCGGGTGAGGCGGGCCTGGCGCTGCTGGCAGAGGCGTTCGGCGCGGCGCAGGGTTTTCTGGATGCGTTGCTTATCCATGGCGGGCCTCGAGGCGGCGCAGTGAGCGGAGGTTGCGGTAGCGCCCCAGCAGCCGCTGGAGCAGTGCGGAGGCCAGGTAGACGCCGCCGGCGAGCAGGATGATGACCGGGCCGGCGGGGGCGTCGGTCTGGTAGGAGAGCGCCAGGCCGGCGGTGGTTTCGATCGCGCCGAGGAGGGTGGCGACCAGCATCATGCGCGTCAGCGAGTGCAGGAAATGGCCGGCGCTGGCGGCGGGCAGGGTGATCAGCGCCAGCACGAGGATCAGGCCGACCACCTGGATCAGCAGCACCACGGTGACGGCGATCAGCGTCAGCAGCAGCAGGTAGTAGAACGGGACGGAGACGCCCCGGATGCGGGCGAATTCCTCGTCGAAAATGACGACCAGGATTTCCCGGTGGCGGGCGGTGACGACGCCCAGCAGGATCAGATCCAGCGCGGCCATGAACCACAGGCTCTTCTCGGGAACCAGCAGGATATTGCCGAACAGGTAGCTGAGCAGGTCGCTCTGATAGCCCGGCGTGCGCGAGATGAACAGGATGCCGACCGCCATGCCGATGGCCCATAGCGCGCCGATCAGCGTGTCCTCCTGGGCGCGCAGATAGAGCCGAACCGAGCCGATCAGCAGCGCGGCGGCGACCGCGGCCAGCAGCGCGCCGGCCATCGGATCGAAGCCGTAGTAGACCGCCGCGCCCATGCCGCCGAGCACGGTGTGCGCGATGCCGCCGGCGACGAAGGTGATGCGCTTGACCACGACATACGCGCCGATGACGCCGCAGCCAATGCTGGCCAGCAGCCCGGCGATCAGCGCGTATTGCAGAAAGGGCTGCGCGAGCAGGGAGTGAAAGAACTCAGCCATGACTGTGAGCCACTCGCCGGACGTTGTCGCCATAGAGCGCGTGGATGGCCTCGGCGTCGATGGATTCGGTCTGGTGACAGACCAGCGTCCGGTTCACGCAGGCCACCCGGTTGACGTAACTGGAAATGAAGGCGATGTCGTGCGACACCACGACGATGGTCAGCCGCCGGTTGAGCTGTTTCAGCAGGTCGAAAATATCGCTCTCCAGGCGCTGGTCGATGTTCGCCGTCGGCTCGTCGAGAATCAGGATTTCCGGCTCGCCGGCCAGCGCCCGCGCCAGCAACACCCGTTGCAACTGTCCGCCGGACAGGCTGCCGATCTGCCGGTTCGCCAGATCCGCCGCTTCCACCTCGCGCAGCGCGGCTCGCGCCGCCTGCCGGTCGGCGTCGCTGTAGCGCCCCGGCAGCCAGCGTTCGCGCCATGAGGGCTTTTTCACGACGCCAAGCCGGCCCAGCAGCGCCACCTGTTCCACCGAGATCGGAAAATCCCTCGCAAAGCCTGGATGCTGCGGCACATAACCGACCCGCCGCGCCGCGCGGCGAGGGCTTTTGCCCAGCACCCGGATCCGGCCCGAGCGGGGCTCCAGCAATCCCAGCACAAGCTTGAGCAGCGTGCTTTTCCCTCCGGCGTTGGGGCCGACCACGCCCAGAAAATCGCCCGCCATCACCCGCAGGGACACCTGCTCCAGCACCGGCGTTTCCCCGTAGGAGAAGGAGACGTTATCCATCTCGATGACTGGCGTATTGCCCGTCTCGGTCATCGCTGCCTCCCGGCGATGATTTCCGCCGCCTTCAGCGCCTGATCGAGAAAATCCGGCCCCAGCGGATCCAGCGTCGCCACCCGCGCGCCGATCGCCTGGGCGATGCGTTGCGCCAGCCGCGTGCTGAACTGCGGCTGGACGAAAATTACGCGAATATTTTCGGCTTTCGCCTGCTCGATCAGTTTCGCCAGCGCCCGAGCGCCGGGCGCCTTGCCCCCGGTCTCGACGGCCGCCTGGGTCAGTCCATAAGTGTCGGCGAAATAGCCCCAGGCGGGGTGGAATACCAGAAACCGCCGCTGCTTGACCGGCGCCAGCAACTTCCGGATCTGCCTATCGACCCCGTCGATGCGCGCCGCCAGCCGCTGAAAACCCTGCTCGAAATGGTTGCGATGCGCCGGATCCGCCTCGGTCAGCGCATCGCGGATTGCCGCCGCCATGCGCCGGGCCAGCGGGGGGCTGGTCCAGACATGCGGATCGAGGTCGGAACGCCCATCATGGCCGTGATGTTCCTCCAGCCTGCGCAACTCGATCCCCCGTCGAACATCCACCAGCCGCAACGTCGGTCGCGCCGCGCGAATTCGCTCCAGCCACAGCCGCTCCAGCGGGACGCCCACGAAAAACAGCAGATCCGCCGAACTGGCGGCATGGATCTGGCGGGGCGACGGATTGTACACCGCCGGATTATCGCCAGGCCGCGTCATCGAAACGACCTCCACCCGGTCGCCGCCCACCGCCTCCACCAGCGTTTTCAGCGGGATGATGCTGACGGCCACCTTCAGCGGTTGGGCCGCCAGCGCGGCGGGCGACATCAGTAAAAGAACCAGCAGCAGTCGCATGGGCGTACGGGATCAGAGGGGAGAGAGAATGTTACATTATAACATAACGAAATGTGCTTGTTGCGTCCAAGATTGTTCAGGCAGGGTGAGCGCACCTAAGCTCCACCGATTGGGAGCGCCGGCGTGCGCGCGTTGGTCGGTCGGCTTGTACGCGCATCCTTGCGCGGACAAGCCTCAATCGGCCTTCCATGGCCGATTGCCCGAGTCGGCGCGCTGTCGAGGCGGGGCGGGCGAAGGGGGAGGAAGAGCGCCTTCGGCTCGTCGGGCCGAGCCCGACATTGCCGGGTTGGCCGGCGGGACGCCGGCGCTCCCAGGGAGGGCTGCTGGGAGCGCCGGCATCTTGCCGGCAAGGGCGTTGGGTATGTCACCTGAGGTTGTCGTTTGTCGGTAAGCGGCTTTTGTGGCGGGTTTCGCGCCCAGATGCCTCGTACTTCTTTTCTGGTTCATGGCGATGGGCGCGAGTGACTTTTCTTTGCTCGCCCAAAGAAAAAACCCAGGCATCCTGAACGATTCTTGAACGCAAGAAGTATAGGGGCGCGAACGGGCGGAATTGGCGAACCCGGATCTGATTTCATGTTGGATTTTTCGGCGTGGTATTCTGGGTCAGGTTATTACTCAGGAGAAATCAATGCGTTGGACACGTTTTTTTACAGTTGTTCTGGCGTCGGTGATGCTGTTTTCCGGCTGCGCCAAGCGCTACGATCCCGAAGAGGTTTGTACG
>DRPO01000437.1 GCA_011330835.1 Gammaproteobacteria bacterium
CAAGCCCGGTTGAACCTCCGCTCTTTCCTGGGATCTGATCCACCATGACTCTGGCGCCGCGAAAACTGATCGTCATTCTGCTGGCCACCCTGCTCCCGGCCATCGCCCAGAGCTGCCCCGACGACTGGCCTCAGTGGAGCGCCTACTCCCGATACTTCATCCAGGAAGACGGGCGGGTGATCGAACGCAGCCAGAAGGCCCGCACCACCTCGGAGGGCCAGGCCTACTCCCTGTTTCACGCGCTGGTGGCCAACGACCGCGCCGCATTCGAGCGCGTGCTGAACTGGACCGTCAACAATCTCGCCCGGGGCGACCTGCGCCGCCATCTGCCCGCCTGGCACTGGGGTCGGGACGATGACGGGCGCTGGCGGATTCTCGACCCGAACCCGGCCAGCGACGCGGACATGTGGCTGGCCTATTCCCTGATCGAGGCGGGCCGCCTGTGGGGATCGGAGGATTATCGCCAGTTGGGCATGGCCGTGCTGAACAACATCGAAGCGCGGGAGATTCGCCATCTCGACGGGCTCGGCGACATCGTGGTGCCCGGCCCGGAGGGCTTCGAACTGCCAGGCAAACGCTGGAAACTCAACCCCAGCTACCTGCCGATCCAGCTATTGCGCCGGTTCGCCGCCGTCTCGCCTTCCCGCCGATGGGGGCGGGTGCTCGACGCCACGACCAAACTGCTGCTGGCCAGCAGCGCCAGCGGCATCGTGCCCGACTGGATCATCTACGCCGGCAAGGGCAAGTTCGAGCTGGAGCCGAACAACGCCATCGGCAGCTATGACGCCATCCGCGTCTATCTGTGGCTGGGCATGCTCAACGACGCCGATCCGCTGAAGTCCCGACTGCTCGGCCAGCTGAACTTCACCAGTGATTCCTACGGTCTGCCGCCGGAACGCATCGACGCCCGCTCCCGGGTGGGCTCCGGGCGCGCGCCGATCGGCTTCAAGGCCGCGCTGGCGCCGTATTTCAAGGCGAAAAACGCCCGCCGCAGCCTGCGCCGCGCCATCCGCATGATCGACCGCGAATGGCGACAGGGCCTGCTCGCCGACAAACCGGTTTACTACGACCAGAACCTCGCGCTGTTCGCGCTGGCCTGGCTGGAAAAACGCTTCAGCTTCGCCGCCGATGGCCGCCTGATAACCCAATGGAAACAGCCATGCACCGACGCCGCTGGAAACTCGTCGTCCTCTTCGCCTGCGGGCTGAGTTTGGGCGCACCGCTTCCCGGGCTGCCGGCGAATCGCGTCGAGGACATCCACCAATTGCTGGTGCAGGGGCATTTCTGGCACCAACGGGGCCGTCCGGAACTCGCCGCCAAAGCCTGGCGAAAGGCGCTCCGCGCCGATCCGGACAACCAGGAAGCCCATTTCGGACTGGAAGAACTCAAGCACTTCGACCCCGACCTGATCGACTACGCGCAGCTCGAACGGGCGCGGCGACTGGCTCGCCAGGGGAAATACAGCGAAGCGCTGGCGGCCTACAAGCTCGCCTTCAAGGGCAAGCGTCCGCCGAGCAGTTTCCACGCCGCCGAATACTTCGAGACCCTGAGCAGCATCAAGGGCCGCTGGAAGGAAGCGCGGTTGGGCCTGAGCAAACTGGCCGGGCGCTACCCCTCCAACCCCGCCTACCGGCTTTCGCTGGCCCGCGTCGAAAGCTATCGCGAGCACAGCCGGCGCGGCGCGCTGGAGTTGTTCGAACAACTGGCCGGCGAGGACGACCTGCCCCAGCTTCTCCAGCAAAAACTGAAGCGCTCCTGGCGCGACGCCCTGCTGTGGCTGAACGCCAAACGCGACGACGCGCCGCGCTACCAGGCCTACCTCGACCACTATCCCGGCGACGACGCCATCTCGCGGCGATACGCCGAACTCACCATTCCGATCGAGCAGACGCCGACAGGCGCTTTCGCGCTGTTGAAAGAAGGCGATCTGCTCACCGCCGAGCACGGCTTCAACGCCATCCTGAAAAAATCGCCCGACAACGCCGACGCCCTCGAAGGCCTGGGGCTGATCCGGCTCAGGCAAAAACGCTTCTCGCGGGCGGCGAAGCTGCTGGAGCGCGCCACGCGGATCGCGCCGAAAAAGAAAACCAAACTGCAAGGCGCCATCGACGATGCCCGCTACTGGGCGGGCTACCAGCGCGCCCGCCGCCTGTTCCGCCAGGGACGGGCCAAAGAAGCAGAGCGCGCCATCGACAGGCTGCTCGAAAAACGGCCCGACCAGCCCGAGGCGCTGGTGCTGCGCGGACAGATCGGCTCATGGCGGGGAGATTACCAGGCCGCCATCTGGTTCTACGAGCGGGCGCTGTCCCGCCAGCCCGGCAACGCCGCCGCGCAAGCCGGCGTCATCGACGCCTTCATCAACCTCGGCGATGAAAGCAAGGCCAGCGCCTTTTTGAAAAAACACCACCTCTCCAATCAGCAATACGAACGCGCCCGGGATCGTCTCAAGGCTTCGCGGCTGCGCATGAACGCCGGGCTCAAGAGCAACGCCGCGGAATCGGCCCAACTGCTCGAACAGGCCGCTCGGCTCGACCCCGTCAACCCCTGGATCCGCCTGGATCTCGCCCGTCTCTATCTGCGCCAGCACGATCGCGACAAGGCCAACGCCGTTCTGAAGGAACTGCTCGACGCCCCGTCCGCGCCTCGGGATGAAACCCGACACGCCTGGGCGTTGCTGCAAATCGCCCAGCAACGCTGGAACGACGCCCGGCAAGCCCTCGAAGCCATCCC
>DRPO01000438.1 GCA_011330835.1 Gammaproteobacteria bacterium
CGACGATCATGGGCTGGCGCTCGCCAGTCATGGGTTTGACGAACGACAGGCCGAGGAGTTGGCGGGGGTCAGCGCGAGCCTGGGCGTGCTGCATGCTCGTCACGGGTCCCTGTTCGACCGCGAGTTGGGGGTGTCCAGTTCGGCGTGGGCGCTTGTGGGCGCGGGTGGAAACAGTGAGGTGGGTTTTTGGCCACTGTATATAGGCTCATCCCGTCTTGTTCTGGTCATTAAGGGATTCCCCAATCTGAATCGTCCCGAACTGGTGGATCTGATCTGGGCGCTGAATCGCCGCTATGCGGTGAACTGAAAATAATCACAACAAGAGGAACAGACAAATGCGTACCGACGTAATCGAATCAGTCTTGAGTGAACTCAATGGCTCATCCGCGGATATCGAGGCTTCCGCGGTGGTCTCCACCGATGGCCTCGTCATGGCCTCGTTGCTGCCAGCCAACCTCGATGAAGATCGGGTCGGCGCCATGACCGCCGCGATGCTGTCGCTGGGGTCGCGGACCTCGGATGAGCTGGCCCGGGGAGACCTTCAGCAGACGCTCACCAAAAGCTCGAAAGGTTATGTCGTCATGACTCAGGCCGGCGAAGAGGCCGTGGTGACGGTTCTGGCGAAAGAAACCGCCAAGCTCGGGCTGGTCTTTCTTGACGTCAAGCGCGCCGCGCAGGACATCGAGAAACTGATTTGAGCTAACCCGCATCCTGTGAGAGATGCGGACTAAAGAGGATATACTTCTCGCGTTCAAGAATACCCCATTCAGGGTGCGTGGATTGTCGTCGAGAGCAAGGCGCAAAAACGCAGGCATAGTGGGGCTACGTCAAGTTTTTGCAACGCCGCTATCGGCGAAAAGACGCGCGCCATGAATGGGGTATTCTCGAACGCGAGAAGTATAACCGAGGGAGGCTGATATGGAAGGCATTGTCGCGCGGGAGGAGACGAGAGAAGTCGTTCTCAATTATTTTGATGGCAGTTCGCGCACCGCTATCGTGACGGATATAGAGACGCCCTTTCCGGATGGAAAGCTGATTGTTTCCAGAACGGATGCCAAAGGCGTCATTACTCACGTCAACCAGTCGTTCGTCTATATGTCAGGGTACTCCGAGTCGGAGTTGATCGGGCAGCCCCACAGTATCCTGCGTCATCCCGACATGCCCCGGCTGGCGTTCAAGGATCTCTGGGAGACGATCGAAAATGGCAACAAGTGGCATGGTTATGTGAAAAACTTGCGCAAGGACGGGGGGTATTACTGGGTTTACGCCACCGTGATACCCAATATCCGGAATGGGGAGCTTCAGGGCTACACCTCGGTTCGCCGCAAACCGGCGCGCAAGAAGGTGGAGAACGCCATGGCGGCCTATGTCGAAATGTTGCGGGAGGAACAACAATGAGTTACCGGATGACGGTCAGCCCCGATTTCACGCCCGACCATATTCCCGGCTGGTACATCTTCAATACCTGGTTTCAGAAGAAACTGGGAGAGGGCGTTCACCTGGAGCTTTTCAACGATTTCGAGAGCCAGCGAAAGGCCATCGCCGCCGACGAGATCGACCTGATCTACGCCAACCCTTACGATGCGTCGATGCTCGTCCGTGAAAAGGGCTTCAAGGCCGTGGTCAGGCCAGTCCAGTTCAGCGATGAAGCCGTCATCGCGGTCAGCAAGGATTCTCCGGTGGAAACGATAGAGGATCTGGAGCCGGGAATACGCGTGGTTTCCACCAGCGATCCGGATATCAACATGATCGGCATGATCATGCTGGAACCCGCCGATCTCGACTCTGGCGCCTTGCGCGACAAAATGAAAATCGTGTCCAGTTACCCCCTGGTGGCGCAGCAGCTGCTGCGAGGGCAGGCGGACGTCGGTTTCTTCCTCAAGGAAGCCTACGAGGATCTGACCGAACTGACGCGAAGGAACCTTCGGATCCTGGTGGCGAGTGAGATTGGCGTCATCCACCACAGCCTGCTCGTCGGTCCTGGCATGGAGGCGTTGAGCGAAGACATCCAGACAGCGCTGGTCGGCATGGCCGACGATCCCAAGGGCGCGGGAGTTCTGGAAAGTCTCGGTTTGCCCGGTTGGGAAGCGCTGTCCGAAGAAGATGTCGAGTTCATGATCGACTTGATGGATACGCTGTGCTGAGTCACAGGCAGAAGCGCCGGATGAGTTGCCGCAGTATGTTCAGCATGGGATCGATGCGCGCCAGCGCCAGGTATTCGTTGGGCTGGTGCGCCTGGGCGATATCGCCCGGCCCAAGGATCAGGGTATCGATGCCCAGTTTCCGCAGATAGGGCGCCTCGGTGCCGAACGCCACCGTTTCGGGCGCCTTGCCCGTCAGTTGCGCGGCGGCGCTCACCAGGGGCGAGTCTTCAGGCGTGGCCATGGCCTCGATGCCGGCGAACAGGGGCGCGCAGGCGAACTGTAGCTGACGCTCGCTGGCGATTTCGGCCGTGATCTCGCGAAGATCCCGGCGCAGGCTGTCGATCGACATGCCGGGCAGCGGGCGCAGATCGAGATGCAATTCGCAGTCGCCGCAGATCTGATTCGGGTTGTGGCCGCCGTGGATATGTCCCAGGTTCAGCGTGGGCGTCTGGACTTCGAACGCGGGGTTGCGATAGCGGCGTTGCAGCTCGCGGCGATAGGTCAGCAGTCGCGCGATCAGCGCGTGCATCCCTTCCAGCGCGCTGTTGCCGTAGTCCGGGTTGCTGGAATGTCCGGCGCGTCCGGTCAACCGGATCGATTCCATCAGAATGCCCTTGTGCTGGTTGACGGGGCGCAGCCCGGTGGGTTCGCCAATCACCGCGAACCGGCCCTGTCGCAAGTCGGCGGCGGACAGGGCCGCCGCGCCGGACATGGAGGTCTCCTCGTCGGCGGTCGCCAGGATGATCAGCGGATGTCGCAGGCGTTTGGGGTCCAGATCCCGGGCGGCTTCGATGGCCAGCGCCAGAAAGGCCTTCATGTCGGAAGCGCCCAGTCCGTAGAAACGATTGTCGGCCTCGGTCAACTTGAAAGGGTCGAAGCGCCAGCGGCTCTCGTCGGTCGGGACGGTGTCGGTATGGCCGGCCAGGATCAGCCCGCCGTCGCCCTGGCCGAGCGTGGCGATGAGGTTGAATTTCCCGGCTTCGCCGGGAACGGGCTGGATGCGAACCGAGAACCCGAGATCTTCGAGCCAGACGGCGAGTTGCTCGATCACCGCGCGATTGCTCATGTCGAGATCGGCGGTCGCGCTGCTGATCGAGGGCGCGGCGATCAGGCCCTCGATCAGCTTCGGGAGCGGGGGAAGCATTGCGGGCAATTAGCCCGTATTTTTCACAGGATACGCGGATTCTCGCTTGGTCTCTGATTCCACGCCGGATTTTCCTCCTCCGGAAAGACATCCCGTATTCCGCTCAGTCAGAAAATCCACTGTGAAATCAAATCCCGGCGCGAGAATTCCGCGATCCTGTGAGAAATGCGGGCTAGGAGTTGAGGCGGCCAACCGCGCAGCTCACAAAGGAGGTGGCCTTGGCCTTGGCGGCTTTCAGCCCTTCGACGCTGCCGGTTTCCGGGTAGCCCATTTTGGTCAGTTGAGCGGCGATTTGCTCACGCAGGGCGTCATCCGCCTCCATCCTGACGATCCCGTTCTCAATGTCCACCGAAACTTCGCTGACGCCGTCCATTTTTTCGAGGCCCGAGCGAATGCTGTTGGCGCAACCGCCGCATTTGATGTTTTCGACCTGGATTTCAATCATGCTCGTTCCACCTTGTTGAGAATTTGCTGAATCGTGTCGCCCTGCCGGTAGTTGGATGGTTGGCGCTGCATATCCTCATACGCGGCGTCCCGCTCTTCGGGCGTCTTGTACCAGCGAAAGGATTCCCAGTTCTCGCCCAGCAGATGGCTTTTCAGCAGCGTGCTGGACTCCGGAAGAGTGATGCGAATGCCGTAGTTTTTGCTCACGACCTTTCCTGTGGGTGGTTGTGGATGCTGCAAGTATATATCAATAGTTGCTGAAGTACCGCACCCTGATTCCGAGGGGAAAGCGTTTCACTCCATCACCGAACCCCGTCCGTCATTCCCGCGAAAGCGGGAATCCAGCGCCTCGTTCTGGATTCCGGGTCTTCGTTCCACTCAGCCCGGAATGACGGATCGGAAATCCACGTTGGAATGCCGCCTCGCTGTCGAGGCGGGGCGGGCGACGGGGGAGGAAGAGCAGAAGAGCCTTACGGCTCGTCGGGCTGCGCCCGACATCGCCGTGGTTTTTCCGTCATTCCGGGCTGAGTGCAACGAAGACCCGGAATCCAGTGCGCAGGGTGCATTTCATGCGCCCGCCGTCGCCTGGATTTTGAGATTCTTCTTGGGCGCGAGAGGTATATAGTAAGATCTTCCTTCCAAACCGGAATACGGAGCAAGAACATGCCTGAATATCGTTCCAGGACGACGACTCATGGCCGCAATATGGCTGGCGCGCGCTCGCTGTGGCGGGCGACGGGGATGAAGGATGATGACTTTGACAAGCCGATCATCGCGATCGCGAATTCGTTTACCCAGTTCGTGCCGGGGCATGTTCATCTCAAGGATATGGGGCAACTGGTCGCCCGCGAGATCGAGAAGGCCGGGGGCGTCGCCAGGGAGTTCAATACGATCGCGGTGGATGACGGCATCGCCATGGGGCATCAGGGGATGCTCTATTCGTTGCCGTCGCGGGAGATTATTTCCGATTCGGTGGAATACATGGTCAATGCCCATTGCGCCGATGCGCTGGTGTGCATTTCCAATTGCGACAAGATCACGCCGGGCATGCTGAATGCGTCGCTGCGCCTCAATATTCCCACCGTTTTTGTGTCTGGCGGGCCGATGGAGTCGGGCAAGGTTCAACTCAAGGGCCATGAAGTCCACCTCGACCTGGTGGACGCGATGGTGTCCGCCGCCGATCCAGAGGAGTCCGACGAGGATGTGTTGACAATGGAGCGTAGCGCCTGTCCCACCTGCGGCTCCTGTTCCGGCATGTTCACCGCCAATTCGATGAACTGCCTGACCGAAGCGCTGGGGCTGTCGCTGCCCGGCAACGGCTCGCTGTTGGCGACCCATGCCGATCGCAAGGCGCTGTTTCTGGAGGCCGGGCGGCTGATCGTCGATCTGGCGCGACGCTATTATGAGCAGGATGATGCCTCGGTGTTGCCGCGATCCATCGCCAGTTTTGGGGCCTTCGAGAACGCCATGAGCCTGGATATCGCCATGGGCGGTTCGACCAACACCATCCTGCATCTGCTCGCCGCCGCGCAAGAGGCCGGCGTGGATTTCACCATGGCCGATATCGACCGACTGTCGCGCCAGGTTCCGCATCTCTGCAAGGTTGCGCCCTCCACGCAGGAATATCACATGGAGGACGTGCATCGCGCCGGAGGCGTTTTTGGCATTCTGGGCGAACTGGAGCGGGCCGGCCTGATTCACGGCGATCTGGCCACCGTGCATGCGCCAACGCTGAAGGAGGCTCTGGCGCAATGGGACATCCTGCGCGCCGAGGCCGAGGCGGCGAAGCAGCGTTATCTGGCCGCGCCCGGCGGCGTACCGACCCAGCAGGCGTTCTCCCAGGATCGACGCTGGGAATCGCTGGACACCGACCGCGAGAACGGCTGCATCCGCGATGTCGCCCACGCGTACAGCAAGGACGGCGGGCTGGCGGTGCTCTACGGCAATATCGCCGAAGACGGCTGCGTGGTGAAAACCGCCGGCGTGGACGAGGAGAGCCTCCAGTTCACGGGGCCGGCGCGGATATTCGAATCCCAGGACGCCGCCGTCGAAGCCATTCTGGGCGACCAGATCAATCCCGGCGACGTGGTCGTCATCCGCTACGAAGGCCCGCGCGGCGGCCCCGGCATGCAGGAAATGCTCTATCCCACCAGCTATCTCAAGTCGAGAGGGCTGGGCAAGGTCTGCGCCCTGCTGACCGACGGACGTTTCTCCGGCGGCACCTCGGGGCTGTCGATTGGCCATGTCTCCCCCGAAGCGGCGGAAGGCGGCGCCATCGGTCTGGTGGAAGAGGGCGACCTGATCGAGATCGACATCCCGGCGCGTCGCATCAATCTCAAGATCAGCGACGACGAGTTGCGGGCCCGCCGTCAAGCCATGGAAGCCCGGGGCGAAAAGGCCTGGCGCCCGATTGACCGCGATCGCCAGGTCAGCGCCGCCCTGCAAGCCTACGCCGCCATGACCACCTCCGCCGCGCGCGGGGCGGTGCGGGACGTCTCGCAATTGAAGCGCTCATAAGCGCCGGAGCGCCGGCGTCCCTGCCGGCAAGGGTTTCGCCGAAGCTTCCATTTTCCACGCCGAACGCAATTTTCATTTGATTTGCGGGGGTAATCGGCGGCAAAATGCGCGACTCTTTTTCCAACTTCCAACGCCCGGGCGGCTCTGCTTCGGGCAGAACCCAGAACATCGAGGACAATCATGAGACTGATTCTGTTAGGCGCCCCCGGAGCGGGCAAAGGCACTGTTGCGAAGATGCTGACCAAGATCGACGGCTCGGTACAGATTTCAACCGGCGACATTCTGCGCGCCGCCGTCAAGGAAGGCACTGAACTGGGCAAAAAGGCGGAAGCCTACATGACCGCTGGCGACCTGGTTCCCGACGAACTGATCATGGACATCATGGGCGAGCGCCTGCTGCAGGACGACTGCAAGCCGGGTTTTCTGCTCGACGGTTTCCCCCGCACCATTCCCCAGGCCGAGGCGCTCAAGGCCCTGCTGGAAAAGCTCGGCATCGAGCTGGACTTCGCCGTCAACCTCAATGTCCCCCGCGAGGAAATCCTGCGCCGCCTGACCACGCGCCGCACCTGCGTCGATTGCGGCGCGATCTACAACGTCATCAGCATGCCGCCCAAGGTTGAAGGCAAGTGCGACAAATGCGGCGGCGACGTGGTGCAGCGCGACGACGAGACCGAAGAAGCCATCTCCAAGCGTCTCGACGTATATAACGAAAAGACCGCGCCGCTGGCCAACTTCTACAAGGAAGAAGGCCTGTTGCTCGATATCGACGCCACCTCCAGCGACGATGTCGTCAAGGCGATCCAGGAAAAACTCGCGGGCTGACCGGGTTTATCCGGATCGACCTGATCGATCAGACGAACGGGCCGGTTTTCCGGCCCGTTCTGCTTTTCGCGGTAGCGATCTACCGACGGAAAACCTTGAACTGCTTCAACTAAATCGAAACTCCCTCCCGCGATTCAATGATGCAGTTCGATTTTCCACGTCCCGTCGCTTGCGGTTGACCAGGAATCGCGGTTGACTATGCCTCCGACCGCACGGGCGGCGATCGCTTGCCGATCAGGAAGGCATGCCGTTACCGCGTCGTCGCCGGCACAACAAACAACCTCACGACGCAAGGTTCTCATAATGAATGTAAAGACCATTTTTTCCGTCAAGCGATTGACTTTACTGGGCCTAATGATCGGCTATGTGATGACTTACTCCCAGGCCTGGGCGGCGCCGCTGGTTGAATTCATTCAGGGTGGTGAAAATGCTTATCCTGGAGAGGTAATAAAGCTTGAAGTGACTCAGCCTCCAGATGCTCAATATTATCGGTGGTTCGAGGTGGTTGGGGCAAACCAGAAACACCAGATTCGTGGACAGCACGGCAAGAAGCTTCATTTAACCATGGGCTCCCCTGGAACGTATACCTATCAGGCCGAGGTTACGGTCGGTAATGTGCCTGAGTTGTCTTCTCCGATAACGATCACCGTCGCGTACACGAATCCTACCGTGACAGTGGATTCAATCGAGGTTGGCGATGTCGACAAGGGCGTCGTGAATGTTGAAGCTTTCAGCGGCGATTCGGTGAAAATCAAGGTAACCGGGAGGGATGAGGATAACGGATCGAACCCGGAGAGTAATCTGACCTACGAGTGGACTCAGCGCGGAGGGACTACCGCTTCTCCATTGGATGGTGTGGCGACCAATACGCTGAGTTTTACCGCGCCGAATGTTGCCGCTCCAGAGCAGTTGTTGTTCAGGGTCAAGGTTACCGATGACGAGACAGGCGACAATCGCGGCACTGTTGAAAAGGACGTAATCCTGACAGTTAAGCCGAAAACGCAGCCCATCGCTGTTCCGGTGATCAAGGATAAGGATGGCGTACAGGTCATTACTTCAGCGGTAAGAATTGATCCAACAGGCGAGAAGAATGGCTCGGATATCAGTTTCACGCTGGACGCCAGCGGCTCTTTCGATGAGGATGGCGGCCCGATAGAGAGCTATCTGTGGACCAAGGCCGAGGGGACAGGCTCCGATCCGGTCGATCCAACCCCGGCAGACGGGACAACAAGTTTCACCACCGGGGCTATTACCGGCCCCACCCGATTCGCCTACGATCTGACGGTTACCGATGACGAGGACGTGTCGTCCGAGCCTGTACGGGTTGTTCTTTTGGCGCAACCTTACGAAGCCCCCATTCTGGAGATTTCACAAACGCAAACCAACATCTTTGATGATGAATCCGTGACATTCAATATCACGAAACTGGAAGATCCGGATAGCGGGGTTGTCACGGTGGAGTGGGCGCCGTTGGATGGTCTTGTTGTTGCCCCGGATAAACGCTCAGCGGTGTTTACGCCTGGTCTCATGGAGGTCAATGACAACGACAGGACTTTTACCATCACGGTGACAGCAACGGATGACGACAACGCATCCAATTCGGTGACTACAAAGACACTGACGGTCACCGTCGCTGATCGTGGGCGTTTGCCCACGGCGCACATTACGGTGGATTCGGATGGCGCCCAACCCGATAGTCAAGGCAAGTATCTCGAGCGCCATGTTATTCACTTGAATGGTGGTACTTCAGTTTCGCCCCACCCGACATGCGACGGTCAGCCATTGAGTTATCAGTGGGAGCTGACGACTGGCGCGTCCGTGACGGTATTGAGCCCTTCCGATTTTGGCGTCGATGACGAAGGGGGTAAAAAGTATTGGTTTAATGCCCGCGTGCCCTCCCCCGAAGCGGTGGTAACCGCCAAACTGACGGTTACGGATTGCGTCGGAAACAAGGC
>DRPO01000439.1 GCA_011330835.1 Gammaproteobacteria bacterium
CGCGTTTCCATTTTCAAACCGGAACGTGACCCGCCAGTTTCCGTTGACGGTGACTGACCAGATTCCCTGCATTTTTCTTTTCAGGGGGTGAAGTCGAAAACCGGGGATATCCATGTCATCAATTTCCCGAGACGAATCAAGGGCGGCCAGTATCATCCGAAGTTTGTTTTTGTGAGCATTTTGTATCCCGGCAGTGCGCCCGGTTTCATAAAATTTTCGTAGCCCCTTGTGTTTGAACGACTTGATCACCGGAATGAATGTAGCATATTGCGCAACACGCAACAACGGCGATCCCCCCCCCGAACGTCTAGATGCCGTCTTCCGTCAACCGTTCTCCACAATCCCCGCGATAAAGGCATCCCGATAGGGCAGTCCGCGATCGTCTTCCCGGAACGCGGCGAACAGCGTTTTGCGCAGGCCTTGCGCGCCCAGGCGCAGCGTCTTCAGGTGGCGTCGCTCCGTTTCGGCGCGCGCCAGCCAGTCGGGCAGGGCGCAGACGCCCCGGTTGAGCGAGACCATTTCCCGCATCAGGTCCACCGATTCCATTGCCCGGATCTTCGCCGGTTCGACATGCGCGGGGTCGAGAAAGCCGGTGAGTATGTCCAGCCGGTTTCGGGGGACGGGGAAGGTGAGCAGGGTTTCCCCGGCGAGATCGTCCGGGTTGGCGTATTCGCGCTCCGCCAGGAGATGCCGCCGGGAGACGACCAGCCGCAGTTCGTAGCGCGCCACTTCCTGGTAGATGACATTTCGGGCCTGTTGCCGGTCGGGGGTGATGAGGATGTCGATGTGGTGGTTGAGCAGGCCTTCGAGTCCGGAGAACTGGAATTGGCTGACGAGGTCGATGTCGATCTCCGGGCGGGCGCGCAGGAACCGACCGATGGCGCGGGTCAGCCAAGTCTGGCAGGGGTAGCATTCGACGCCGATGCGCAGCAGGCCCTGCCGGCCTTCGCCGTAGGCCTTGAGGGTTTGTTCGGTCTGTTCGAGCACGGGCAACACCTGGCGTGCGGTTTGCAGCAGGAGGTCGCCGGCCGGCGTCAGCCGCAGCTTGCGGCCCTGCCGTTGCCACAGGGCGACGCCCAGCTTTTTCTCCAGGTAGCGGATCTGGTGCGACAGCGCGGGCTGGGTCAGACACAGGGCGTTGGCTGCTTCGGTGAGCGTACCCTTGTCGTCCAGCGCGCGGATGATGCGTAAATGGGCGCGGTCTATCATCGATAAGCATTCTGCATGGGTTTGCTGAGAATCATCATTATCCTTCATGGGATTGGAAAAATACAATGCCCCCCGTTCACACAACACGGCAATGCATCATGGTTACGACACACAATCTGGGCTTTCCCCGCATCGGCAAGAACCGGGAACTGAAATTCGCGCTGGAAAACTACTGGCGGGGCGAGATCGATCGCGCCGCGCTGCTGGAGACGGCGAAGACCCTGCGCGCCGAGCACTGGGCGTTGCAGCAGGGTCTGGATCATGTCCCGGTCGGCGATTTTTCGCTCTACGACCAGGTTCTGGATGCCAGTTTCATGCTGGGCAACCCGCCGGCGCGGGTGCGCAACCTGCCGGGCGACGCGCTGGATCGCTACTTCCGCGTGGCGCGGGGTCGGGCGAGGGACGATGATCCCGAGTTCTGCCAGATCCCGGCGGGGGAAATGACCAAATGGTTCGACACCAACTATCACTATATCGTGCCGGAATTCGAGGCGGGAACGACGTTCAGCCTGGACGCCAGCGCCTTGCTGGCGCAGATCGACGAGGCCCGCGCGCTGGGCGTTCCGGCGCGGCCCGTGCTGATCGGCCCGGTCACCTACCTGTGGCTCGGCAAGAGCCGCGATGGCAGTGACCGGCTGGGCCTGCTGGACGATCTGATCGCCATCTATGGCGAGCTGCTGAATGCGCTGAGCGAGGCCGGCGTGGAATGGGTGCAGATCGACGAGCCGGTGCTGGTCATGTCGCTGGACGAGACCTGGAAACACGCGCTGCGCAAGGCCTGGTTTTCGTTGCGCGCCGCGCCGGTGAAGCTGTTGCTGGCCACCTGGTTCGGCGAGCTGCGGGAGAATCTGCAACTGGCCTGTGAGCTGCCCGCCGACGCGCTGCATCTGGACGCCATTCGCGCCCGCGACGAGGCGGCGCGGGTGGCGGACTGGCTGCCCGCGCACAAGGCGTTGTCGCTGGGCGTGGTCGATGGCCGCAATGTCTGGAAGACCGATCTGGAGGCGACGCTGCGCTTCCTGGCGCCGATCCACGCGCGCCTCGGCGACCGGCTGTGGCTGGCGCCCTCCTGCTCGTTGCTGCATGTCCCGGTGGATCTGGACAGCGAGCAGGCGCTCGACGGGGAGATCCGCGACTGGCTGGCTTTCGCCGTGCAGAAGCTCGACGAGATCCGCGTACTCGCGCGGGCGCTCGACGAGGGTCGCGACGCCGTGGCCGATGCGCTGGCCGCCAATGCCGCCGCGCTGGACAGTCGCCGGCGCTCGGCGAGGGTTCATAATCCGGCGGTGCAAACCGCGCTGGCGGCCGTCGGGGACGAGGCGGGCCAGCGTCGCTCGGCCTGGCCCGAACGGGCGGCGGCGCAGCGGGCGCGTTTCGATCTGCCCCTCTACCCGACGACCACCATCGGCTCCTTCCCGCAGACGCCGGAAATCCGCAAGACCCGCCGGGCGTTTCGCAGCGGCGCGCTGCCGGAAAGTGAATACCGCCGGGCCATGGAGAACGAGATCCGCGACTGTGTGGCGCGCCAGGAACGGCTCGGTCTCGACGTGCTGGTGCATGGCGAGCCGGAGCGCAACGACATGGTGGAATATTTCGGCGAGTTGCTCGACGGCTTCGCCTTTACCCGGTTCGGCTGGGTGCAATCCTACGGCTCGCGCTGCGTCAAGCCGCCGATTCTCTATGGGGACGTCTCCCGCCCCGCGCCGATGACCGTGGACTGGAGCCGTTTCGCCCAGTCACTGACCGACAGGCCGATGAAAGGCATGCTCACCGGCCCGGTCACCATCCTCAACTGGTCCTTCGTTCGCGACGACCAGCCGCGCGAGCTGACCTGCCGGCAGATCGCCCTGGCCATGCGCCAGGAAGTGCTGGATCTGGAAAAGGCCGGCATCGGCATCATCCAGATCGACGAAGCCGCCCTGCGCGAAGGCCTGCCGCTGCGCCAGAGCGACTGGAAGCGCTACCTCGACTGGGCCGTGGACGCCTTTCGCCTCACCGCCAACGGCGTGCGCGACGACACCCAGATCCACACCCACATGTGCTATTCGGAGTTCAATGACATCATCGAATCCATCGCCGCCATGGACGCCGACGTCATCACCATCGAGACCTCCCGTTCCGACATGGAGCTGCTCGATGTTTTCGACGCATTCCAGTACCCCAACGAAATCGGCCCCGGCGTCTACGACATCCACTCGCCCAATGTGCCGAGCGTCGAAGCCATCGTCGACCTGATGGAAAAGGCCGCCCGCCGCATCCCGCCCGACCGGCTTTGGGTTAACCCCGACTGCGGCCTGAAGACCCGTCGCTGGGAAGAGGTCATCCCGGCGCTGGAGTACATGGTCGCTGCCGCGCGACGCTTGCGGGAGGGCAGGGCGCGGAAAGCGTCCTGAGTTCCAGCGCCGTGGTTCTTGCGCATTCCGCGGGTGAGGCGGGTAGTTCTGCTTGTGGATGGGGTATTCTTGGCCGCAATAGGTATAGGCATTACATTGAAACGAG
>DRPO01000440.1 GCA_011330835.1 Gammaproteobacteria bacterium
GCCACCCTCGAGCCTGTCGTCGCCGCCATTGCCGGTGAGCCGGTCGTCGCCGGCCAGACCCGCGATCTCGTTCGCGGCGCCGTCGCCCTTGATCACGTCGTCGGAATTGCTGCCGTCGAAATTCTCGACCGAGTCGAAGCTGGTGCCGGCCGCCGGCCCCCCATTGGCCGCGGGGTCGAGCAGCTCGATGGTCACGCCGGTTGTCGCATACCGATAGGACGCCTTGTCGGTCCCCGCACCCCCCATGACCACGTTCGCCCCGGTGGAGAGCTCGAAGAAGTCGTCGCCATTGCCGCCCGAAAGAAGGTTGTCGCCCGTCGTGTCCAGGAAGGTATCGTTCCCCTCCCCCCATCTTGCCGGCAAAAGCCGTTACGGGGTTCCGATTCCGCCTTGGGGTTTGGCGATAAGCCCCCCAACTTCCTCGCGGGCGTTG
The DNA here is from genome assembly GCA_011330835.1 of Gammaproteobacteria bacterium. Lineage (GTDB taxonomy): Bacteria > Pseudomonadota > Gammaproteobacteria > UWMA-0217 > UWMA-0217 > HyVt-560. The sequence goes on from DRPO01000440.1 coordinate 434, forward strand.
GTTTTGAGCTGGCCGATGGTTTCTTCGCGCGCGGCGATTTGGTCGACGATCTGGCGGCGTTCCTCATCGAACTCCCGCCAGATGGTCTCCAGGGCGTCGCGCAGGGCTTCCCGGGCCGCCGTCACGCCGTCGTTGAGTCCGCGTTGCACGGCGGCGACGACCGAGGGTTCGATGCGGCGTTTGATCCACCAGGGGATGAACCAGGCCAGCGCGATCATCATGCCGCTGTGGACGGCGAAGTCGATGCCGAGGAAGGCTTTTTCGCCGAGCGTGCCCCAGCGGAAGGTGTTGGCGAGGTAGAACACGGCCCAGCTGGCGGCGGCCAGGGGCAGCAGCCAGCTGAGGGCGTCCATGAGTTTGTAGAGGAGGCGTTGCCAGGGGGTTCCCGGTTTGGCGAGCGCGGTTTCCAGGGCGGCTTGCAGGTTGTCGCGGACGATCTCGGGGGCTTGCGCCCGAAACTGCTTGAGGCGTTGCTCGACGGGGCGCGATGGCAGGCCAGACTGCCGCGGCGCGGCGCCGGTCGCGAGGCTGAGGTCGTCGAGCAGGGCGGCGTGGCGATGGTCGGACCACAGGGTTTGGGTGAGCGTGGCGGGCGTGAGGTCGGTGGCGAGTCCGAGTTGTTTCTTGAGCGCTTTGGCCGCGCCCTGTTGCTGGGTCTTGAGGGTCAGGGTCAGCGCGTCGGCGCTGGTTTTCAGGGCGTCGGCGAGTTGCGCGAGCGCATCCTGGCCCGCTTGTCGCCAGGCGTCGTGGGCGGCCTGCCAGCGCTCGGGGTCGTCGAGCCGGGCGCGCCAGGCGGCGAGCTGGTCGCGGGCGGCGTCGATCCGCGCCTGGACGCCGAGGCTTTGCAGCAGCGCCAGGCCGTGTTTTTCGATGGCGTCATTGATGATGGCTTCCAGTTGTGGAAAGTCGTCATCGGGAATGGTTTTACCGCAACTGGTGCGCAGGATGACCGGGTTGCTGAAGTTTTCCTGGATCAGCTTGTCGCGGAAGTCTTCCAGTTGCTCGGGCTGACCTTCGTCCCAGTGGTTCATGACGAACAGCCAGGCATGGCGTCCTCCGCGCTGTTGCAGGAATCGCCAGCCGAGGTCGTCGTGATAGCGCTCGGGGCTGACGACGTAGATCAGCCAGTCGATGTAGGGCAGCCAGGCCTCCACCAGCGCGGCGTTTTCGCGGGCGGTGCTGTCCATGTCGGGCAGGTCGAGCCAGGCGACGAAGCGGCGCTTGTCCTGGTTGTGCCAGGCGATGCGGGTGTGTTCGGTGGGCAGGTTTTCGGGCAGCAGGTTGTCCTTGAAGTCGCGGTGCAGGTAGAGCGTGACTTCCATGGAGGTGGGGCGCTGGACGCCGGTGCGGGCGATGTCTTCCCCGGCCAGGCGGTTGAGCAGGCTGCTCTTGCCGACGCCGGTGCCGCCGAAGAAGGCGACGATCAGCGGTTTCTCGCCCTGCTCGCGGAACAGCGAGACCAGTTGCGATTCGTCCTGCCGCTCGATGGGGGCGATGTCGTCGCGGCTCAGCCAGCCGGCTTCCGCGGCCTGTTCCGCCCAGTGCTTGAGTTTCTCCAGTACTTGCCGATAGTCGTCGATCATAGTTGCTCCAGCGCCTCCTCCGCCTGGGTCAGATCGTTCGGGGGCAAGGCGTACAGCCCCTCGTTCTCCATGGTCTCCGGCAGCCGCAGCAGCCTGTCGCGCAGCGCGGCGAACAGGTGCTCGTCCACCGCCGCCCGTTGTTCCTGCTTGAGCTGTTCCTCGACGCCGCGCAGGTACTGGCCC
>DRPO01000441.1 GCA_011330835.1 Gammaproteobacteria bacterium
AGTCGCGCCGTTTCCCCGTCGCCAGCCGTATCGACAATCAGTTGAATCCGGTCGCCTCCGGCGGTTTTCCGCTCGATCGAGATTCGTTCGGGGAATGGGACGTTGGCGTCATTGACCGTTAGCGTGATCGCGCCAATAGGCAATGGGGCGCCGGTTTTTTCGATCAACGCCTGGGCAAGCGGGGGCTGTTCAGCGCCGACAGCTTCCAGCAAGGCGTGTTCGGCGCGAATGATCGCGCCATTGTAGGCGGGCGCGATCGCCGAGCCGTCGATGGCGCAACCTGGGGAGTTCGCGGCGGTTTGGCAGAACGCCTGAATGGCGTCGAAGGCGGAGTCCAGGTAGAGCAGTTCGAGTTGTATCCGCCGGGTGAGTTTCTCCGTATCACCGAGATTGCGCTGTAGCGGCGATTCGCCCCGCAGGGCGTCGGGCAGCGCGGGACCCAGGAAAGCGGGCAGATGTCGGTAGCGGTAGGCTTCATCCGGGTTGCTGGCGGCCGCATCTCCCAGCGATCCTGCGTCCGGGCCGCCGTCTCCCGTGCCCACGATTCCGCCTTCGTTGCAGCCGGCGGTCAGAACCGTCAGCAGAAAAGCCAGCGCCAGGGCCGGCCCATTTTTACCTGGATTCATCATGATCTGGGCCGTCTTCCCGGTAGGGTTGTTCGAAGTAATACACGCCGACGCCAGCGCGATAGCGTCCTTCGCCCGCCTGTTTGCCACTGCTGTCGCGATCCTCGCTGGCCAGGAAGCGGTCGATTTCCACGAGCAGTTTCCGGGCTTCCCGCTGGCTCATGGTTTTCAGGCGCGCCAGGGTTTCCCGCGGCAGGTTGTCGTACACCACGCTGAGTTGCAGGCGGTTGTCCTCGCCGGGGTGGGAAAGATTGTGGTCGATCGTGTCGGCGAGGTCGGCGACGCTGTCGCCCAGCAGGTGGAGCATGTCGGCGTCGCTGGCCTGAGGCACATAGGCGCGCTTGAGCAGTTCGAGCGTTCCGTCATCGCGTTTGCCGACGATGCCGACGCGTTCCAGTTCATCGAGCACGGCGCGAACCGGCATATCTCCGCTGTACGCTTTCACCAGGGCGGCGAAGCCGTTTTCGGCGTCATCCAGACGCAAGCGCCGGGGGGCGCCATCGGCGTCGGTGAACCGCCTGGAGCGCAGCCAGCCGCCGATCACGCGGGCCGCCCGATTGTGTCGGGACTGGTGATCGTCGTTCGGCTCCGGCGTTTCGAGCAGCTTCTTGACCTCCTTGCGGTTGATGCCGGTAATGACCGAGATGCGGGAAACCGTCTGCTTGCGCCCCTGGATGGCGAAATCGTCCCGGGCGACCTCGACAAAGGTTTGTCTTGCCCAGTCGCTGAACTGGCCGTATGAAACGCCATGACGCAGCAGGATACGCACCAGTGGCCGAAGCAACTTGCGCATGCTGGTGGACAGGGCTGTGAGCGGGGTGTCGGTCAGCGTCGTTTCCTGGGGGGAGAAAGAGATAGTATATCCATAATTGGGAAAACGATCCCATTTTCTGATTTGGCAACCAAAAGCTGTGAGGTAGGCCGCAGGACTGCTCTGTCAAGCGGAAAGGAACTCGTTAACAACATAAATATCGTGAAATTCGTCACGGTTTTAATGAAGTCAAGCGTCATACTTAATAAAAACATCGCAATAAATCAGCAAAATTACGCAATAACAGGCAAGCGCTGTCCGGAGGCGTTTATGGAAAACAGGAATTCTTTCAAGATCAATCGAGGCCGGAGCCCGTGGCGGCGGCTCGGCGTTGCGGCGGCGGGCTGGGCGCTGGCTGTGGTATTGCCGCCGGCCAGTCGGGCCGCCGCGTTGCCGCCGGGGACGGAAACCATTTCTCCCAATCCGGTCATCGCGGTCATTGAGCAGAATCTTCAGCCCCTGGCTCAAAGTCGAAGGGTAGCCTTGACTTCGGAGCGGTTTGCCGGGCCGGTTGCCGTGCAGCCCGGTTTGCAATTGCATCCGGGAGACCGGCTGGCGAGTTCGGGGGGCGTGCGTTTGTTGCTACGCTGCGCGGATGGCGCCTTGATCAACCTCTCTGGTTCGTTCGATGTGAGCATGACGGGAAGTTGCGCGTTTAACGTCCAGCGCGGTCACGTAGTCGGTGAATCCAGCGCTGGGCCCGTGGTTTTGGGCGCGGAAGGCGCGAGCCTCCATCTTGAACGCGGCGTCGCCAGCGTTCTCGTCTCCGGTTCGGGCCAACCTGGCTGGCGCGTGCTGACCGGGTCGGCGACATTGCTGGGCAATGATGGGGTTCTGACAGTGTCGGGTGGACGGAAAGTTGTTCGGGACGCGGCGGGCAAGTTGAATGCGGGCGCGCTCGAGGCTGTGGACAAGGCTCGCGTCGCCAATATTCTGGCGAGGCTCAAGACGGTGGCTTCTTCGGGCGCTGCCGACTATCAGGAGGCGGTTGATTACTACGCGGTGCTGCGTGACGAGTATCTGCGTACTTTCGGTGAGACGCGCGCGCTGGTCGATGGTCAGAGGGTCAACGATCAGGAACTCGAGCTGGGCGCCGTCGCCGACGTGGATAACCTGTTGGCGGTCCACCCGGGAGACTCCGCTCTGGAGGCATCGGTCGCGACGCGCCGGGAGGCCTGGGAGTTGCCGGGGCAA
>DRPO01000442.1 GCA_011330835.1 Gammaproteobacteria bacterium
CGCTGACCTCCAGGCGCTGCGCCGGCAATTGCGGCGAAAACGCCAGCGCATCCCGCGTCATCAACGCAGCTATTGGCAGCGACGCGCCGGCGCGTTCCTGAAACATTGGCGGTATCTGGCGCATTGCCGGAAGGTCGCCTGCTATCTGGCGGTCGAGGGCGAATTCCCGACCGACTCGATCATTCGCCTGCTTCAGTCCCTGGGGAAAGCGGTCTATCTTCCGCTGCTGACCAGGGCCGGGGAGAATCGCCTGATCTTTCAGAAGATCGGCCCCGGCGAACCGATGATCCGCAATCGTTTTGGCATCCCCGAACCCGCGCCCTCCCGCCGCCGCCAAATCTCGCCCGAGGGGCTCGACCTCGTAATCACCCCTTTGGTCGGTTTCGGCAAGAACGGCGCGCGCCTCGGCATGGGGGGCGGCTTCTATGACCGCAGTTTCGCATTCACCAAGGGACGGCGACCGCCGATGAGGCCTTTCATGCTTGGCCTGGGATATTCGCTACAGGAGGTCGATGGTCTCGAACCCGCGCCCTGGGACGTCCCGATGGACGCGATATTGACCGAGAACGGCTGGGTGCGGTCATGACCAGAGACTGAGTGGAGTCGGGGAGCGCCGGCATCCCTGCCGGCAGAGGGTGTTGGATATTTCGTTGTCTCCCGGTAAGCCAGTTATACTTCTCGCGATCAAGAATACCCATTCATGGCGCGCATCTTTTCGCCGATAGCGGCGTCGTAGAAACTTGGCGTAGCTCTCCTCTTCACCCTCAATCCCGAGAAGAATAAAGTTCCGGCAATCCTTCCGCTCTGGCGGCCCTGACGGGCCTGGCGGGGAGCTTGCCGACCGCTCGCAGCAGGCGCTCGCCGCTCCAGCTCCCCCGTTTCCGATGGAACAGATGGGCGTTGAGTTCGGCGATCGCGTCGCGGGCTTCGGTATTGTCGAAACGCCGGGAGAGGCCCGTCAGGCCGGCGGGCGGATTGTCGGGCCAGTGGCTGCCCGCCCACCGCAGCAGGGCGGCCCGGGCGTCGCGGGCGTTGTTGTCGCGGCAGGCGCGTTCGAAATCGCGGCGCGCTTCGCGCGCGATGCTGGCGTGTTTCGGCTCGGGATCCGTTTCGGTCGCTTCCTCGGCGCGGCGATGCTTGAGATAGACGCCAACGGTCGCCAGCCACAGCAGGCCGAAAACCAGCGCCAGTCCTCGCCACAGCCAGGAGGATGGGGAGTCGGACGGTTGAGGCGGCTCCTTCGCTGTCGGCGACGCCGGCCTAGCGGGGGGAGTGATCGCTTTCTTTTGCACCGTCTTCTTTTGCGCGACCGGAGCCGCCGGTCGGGGTTTCGGGGCGGCGGCCGTGGGTGGGGCCGGCTTGGCCGCATGGCCGTTGGCGTCGAGGACCTTGATCGTTTTGCCGGGCGCGCTGGCGACGCGGGGCTTGTCGTTCAGCACGTCCCACCAGCCGACCTGGATGGGCGGGATCGCGAGTTCGCCGGGTTGTTCCGGCACATAGGTGAATCGCTGCACGATGTCGCCGAGCACTCCGTGCTCGTTCTCTCGCGTGCGTGGCTTGACCTGGTCCGGATAGACGTTGGCGCCCGCCACGCGAGCGGCTGGCAGACGCGGAAGTTGCGCGCCCATCAGGCCTTCCACCCGCAGCGAGACGACGCGGGTGATCGGGTCGCCCAGTTTCAGTTGGTCGACTGGAGGCTCGTAGCGTTCCGTGAGCACCACTTCCCGGGCGGGCAGCCACCAGTCCCCGTCGTTCTTGAGGGGGGGCGGCGGGCGAACGTCGATGGTCCGGTTTTCCCCCTTCAGTTCGAGCGAACGGCTGTTGCCCAGCAACTTGCCGAACGGCGTCTGGGCGAAATAGGGATCGCTGTCGAAAATCGATTGATCCTCGCCATCGGCGCCTTGCGGCGAGTCATCCGGGGCCTTGGCCCTGAGCACGGGCGCCTCGATGGTCATGGGCCCTGCGTTCTGGGGAAAGATCGCCCAGCGGCGCTCGATGACCTTGTAGCGCCGGCCATTGCGGTTCACCGTTTCGTTGCGGTCGATGTCCAGCCGCCGCACCAGCGCGTTGTTCAGCACGGGGTCGGGCAACTCGCCGTCGAGCAGCTTGATGGCGTGATAGATCCGCATCGAGAAGATCGTCATTTGCTGCACATAGGGGCTGGCCGGCTCCACGCGGGTCTCGATGAATACCTCGCTGGGGTCGATGGGGCGCGGTTTTGGCTTCGCGATGGGAATGATCGGCTTGACGACTGGCGGCGCCGTCCGGGCCGGAGGATGCGACGGCGCGGGAACGGACTTCGCGACGACCGGCGGAGGGGGTGGCGTCTTGACGACCGGGGCGGGCTTCTCGACGACTTTTGGGGTTGGCGTCGCCACGGCTTTTTTAGCGGGCGCGGGCTTCACCGCCGCGACGGGTTTTTTCGCGGGCCGCGGTGGAGGGGTCGGCGCGGCGACTGGCTTGTTCACGGGTTTTGGCGTGGCGGAAGGTTTTTTAGCGGCCGCTTTTTGTTTCGCCGGGGCCGCCTCGACGACGCGCAACTTGAGCGGTCGGGTCGATTCGCCTTCGATCATCACGGGAGGCACGGTCAGCCTGCCCGCCTTTTTCGGCTTGAGCCGGACGTCCCAGACGGTCCGGGCGACAATGGCGCCATCCTTGAAATCGACTTCGACCTTGCGGCGCGTGTTGAGCACCTTGAAATCCCGCGACAGTCCGCGGGTGGCCGGATTGTTCTTCGTCTGCCCTTCGTATTCGATATGCAGGGTCACGGTCTGGCCGAGCGTGACGCGCGACTTGGCCAGCCGCGCCTTGACGGCGGCCTGAACGCCGGAGGCGAGGCTCAACAGGATCGCCAGCAACGCCGTGCGAGCGAGGATGCTCATGGCGCCGCGGCTCCTTTCTTGTTGCGCAAATGTTCGAGCATGAATTTTCGTCTCAGCAATCCCGAGGGATCATCCGGAACCTGTTGCAGCCATTGGTCCAGGTTTTGTTTCGGCGGCTCCGTGCCGTCATCCGGCAGCGCCGCGCTGTGCGCCTGTCCCGATGGCGGGGGCGGCGCGGACGGCTTATTCTGCGGCATTTCGGGCTCCGGTTCATTGTTGCC
>DRPO01000443.1 GCA_011330835.1 Gammaproteobacteria bacterium
CGAGAGCAAGGCGTAAAAACGCAGGCATAGTGGCGCTACGTCAAGTTTTTACAACGCAGCTATCGACGAAAAGATGCGTGGCCTGAATGGGGTATTCTTGGGCGCGAGAGGTATATACATCGAGCGGAGCAAGGTCTTGCCCGGATCGTCCATGTCCTCGACGCTGTTGGTGATGACGCTGAATCCCTAGTAGGTGAAAAAGGTCAGCCCCAATGCGTAGAAAATGGTGATGGCCGCCGGCGCTTCGCGCGGCGCCAGATTGGTCGGGTCGATATAGAAGAGGGAAGCGACGGTGAATATCGCCAGGGCCGAGAGATTGATGATCACGATGATATTTTCGGCCCGGGCCACCATCGAGGCGCCGACCAGATTGATGGCGACGAATAGCAGCAACACGCCAGTGCTGAAAAGGTTGCTGTAGAAGGGCGTAATGCCGGCCGCCATGTAGGTGGCGGCGTAGGCGCCGAACGACTTCGCCACGGAGCGGCCAGGGAGACGAGCTGGGCGAAATAGAACAGGATGCCCATCGAGCCGGAAAAGACGCCCTCCCCGTAGCCTTGCACCAGGTATTCGATGATGCCGCCCCGACTGGGGTAGCGCACCGCGAGCCGCGCCAGCAAATAGCCGCACAGCAGCGCGATCGCGCCGCCCGCCAGAAATGACAGAGTCACCAGGCTGCCGGCAATGGCGCCGGCTTCCCCGATGACGATGAAAATGCCCGCGCCGACCATGGAGCCGATGCCGAGAAAGACGGCGCTCCACAGGCCAAAGGCCTTGTTTCCCGGGATTTTTGTTTTGTTCATTGCCTAATACAGGTTGTTGTGAGCTCATTGCAGAGCAGTTTTCCCGTAGACTACCATCTTGTGGTTTAAGTATCTCACTGTTTTCCCAAATAAAGCCATTAGTGCGATTGGTTCCGCGCGACTGCGGTCTGCCCAGAGGGGATCCCGCCATGGCGGCACAAGAGGCAATGCCGTTCAATTAGCGGATCCTTGTTTCGCATAGGCTGGATCAAGCAAAGTAGACCCATCGCTTTACGGGCGTATTCGGTGGATTCGTTGCTTCGATCCTTGATTCCCCCTACAAGCAAAGCATCGGCTGAACGGCATTGGGACAGGGTTGTGCTTCCTCTGTCGCGGGATTTTGTCAGACACTCTTGAAGGGGAGGGACTCCCTTTCCCTCGAAGCCGGCCTCATTAGGAGGGATCGGTCACACCGCACCCGTAGCTACGAATTTCTACCGATATTCAGTCAAGCGTTTTTATCTGACCATACATCCAACAAGAACAACAACCCGTCAGGAGAAACGCCGCCATGATGCAGTCCAAACTGAAACAAGCCCTGTTTGTCATTCTCTGTGCTGCCGCTACCAACGCAGGTGCCGACAACCTTTTGGGGCCACAAGCGGGCAATGTCGACTCCTACCTCTTCGCCTCTCAATCCGGCGACATGAACAGCATCGGTATCGAGCTTGGCGGCCATGACAACAAGCTGGCCGTGGTGCAGCGCGGAAATGAGAACACCGTTGACATCAACCACAACGGCAGTCGCACCATTGCCCGGGTACAACAAATTGGCGACGGTAACCGGATTTCCATGGATCTCAGCCACAGCCGCCAGCGAATCTCGGTTCGTCAAAACGGCAACCAGATGGGGTTCCGCGTATACCAATACTAGCGGGCGTTAACCCGTATCTCTCACGGGAGCGCGGAACTCTCGCTCAGGGACTTGATTCGCGGTGACTAATCTTGCCGAGCAAAATTCTGGCCGTGGCGTCGAAGGAAGATATCGCAGTGGAATCAAAGACCTAGCAAGAATCCGCGTATCCCCCGAGAAACAGGTGTTATGACAAGGTTGACCGCTACGGCCACAACCCGATCAATCGCTAATCCATCGCCTTTCGCGGCCGGGAC
>DRPO01000444.1 GCA_011330835.1 Gammaproteobacteria bacterium
GCCAGACATCGCGCTTGCCGTGGCGCTGGACCAGCGCCCGCGCGTTGCCGGGATTGGTTTCCAGGTGAAACACGCGGGATGTATGGGCATACAGGACCTTGTCGTTGAGCACCTGGTCGTAAGAGGGCAGACGGATGACCGTGGCGGCGCGGTCGAGCTTGCGCTTGTGGTCGAGGAAGTGGATGACCTGGGCGGCGCCGGCGTTGATGGCGTCGTCTTGTCGGTCGCATTGTTCGGACCAGGCGTAAGGGTCGGGGTGGTCTTCGAGTTTGCCGGGCGGGTCGAGAGTGGTGCTGTCGAGCACTGTCCAGCCTTGCGGAATGCCCTGACGCATGAAGCCCGAGCCGCGAATGTCGGTAATATCCTGGATTTTCTCGCCGCTGGCCAGCCGGTGCGCCAGCTCGACAATGGCGCGTTCCGCGTTGCCAAAGAGCAGCATGTCGGCCTTCGAGTCGGGCAGGATCGAGCGTCTGACCTTCTCCGACCAGTAGTCGTACTGCGCGATGCGCCGCAGGCTGGCCTCGATGCCGCCGATGACGATGGGAACGCCCTTGAAGGCTTCCCGGGCGCGCTGCGCATAGACAATGGCGGCGCGATCGGGACGCTTGCCGGCTTCTCCGTTGGGGGTGTACGCGTCATTGGAGCGGATTCGCCGATCCGAGGTGTAGTGGTTGACCATCGAATCCATGTTGCCGGCGGTGACGCCGAAAAACAGGTTGGGCTTCCCCAGGCGACGAAAGTCATCCGGGCTTCGCCAGTCCGGCTGGCTGATGATGCCGACGCGAAAGCCTTGCGCTTCCAGCAGGCGTCCGATGACGGCCATGCCGAAGCTGGGATGATCGACATAGGCGTCGCCGGTGACGATGATAATGTCGCAGGCGTCCCAGCCGAGATCGGTCATTTCCTCGACCGTCATCGGCAGCATGGGCGCCGGGCCGAGTTTGTGGGCCCAGAACTTGCGGTAGCGGAAAATGTGCTTGGCGGTTTCCAAGGTTGCGGTCGTTACAGATCCTTGTGCGAGCCATCGCAGAAAGGCGGATTTTTCGTGTGCTTGCAGCCGCAGAGTCCGTACTTTTTCTTCTCATCCACGCTGAACTCGACCGGTCGCATGTTCGTGCCGGCGTGGGAGCCATCACAGAAGGGCTGGTCTTTCGAGCGACCGCAGGCGCACCAGTAATAGGTTTCGCCAGGCTCGAGCTCAATGACGCAAGGTTTCTTCTGGGCGACGACGGGGTTGGATCGATGAGGCATTGGCGGCTCCTGGTTCGGGGATGGGCAAGATTGTATACCGAGGGAATGGGGACGCGCATCGGTGCGTTTTGTAGGGGATTATGCCTCTCCCGACCACGAATGCTCCATTCGGGGCGCGCATCTTTTCGCCGATAGCTGCGTTGTAAAAACTTGCCATAGCCCCACGATGCCTGCGTTTTCACGCCTTGCTCTCGACGAAAATCCACGCGCTCTAACGTGGCATTCCCGGACGCAGCGTGAGTCGCAGGGAATAACGGAGGGGGCTCGGTGACGGAGTGAAACGCCCACCGCAATCCTCCCCCGCAGGCGTGGACGGGGGCCTTGGACCCGCTTTCGCCGGGGGACACAGGGTGCGGGTACTTCTGCAACCATTGATACGTCGAGTTTTGACAACGC
>DRPO01000445.1 GCA_011330835.1 Gammaproteobacteria bacterium
CCCGATCTTTTACGAAAAGGGCATCCACCACCTTCCCGTCGTCAATGACGACGGTCAGCTTGTCGGCATGGTCACGCCCAAGAATCTCCTGATCGCACTGCACGCCGACATTGAAAGGGCGGCGTGAGGGTTGGGAGGCAAGCGGGGGCTGGTTTCAGCCAGTGAAAAGGCGACAGAGACTGAAAGGGCTATTCTGGCGTGAGATGCACAGGGGCTGGGAGAAGTATACATCCCCAGCCTCATGAGCGGTATCATAGCGACTCTTTCTTCCATCGCGTTCGCCGCGGTTCCACGATGCCAATGACGACAGTTCTGATTGCCGGGGTCGATGAGGTGGGCCGGGGGCCGCTGGCGGGGCCTGTGATTTCGGCGGCGGTGATTCTTGATCCGCGTCGCCCGATCAAGGGGTTGAACGATTCCAAGAAGCTGACGGAGAAGAGGCGGCGGGAGCTGGATGGCGTTATCCGTGAGCGGGCGCTGTGTTTCGCGATCGGGCGGGCCGAGGTGGATGAGATCGATGCGATCAATATCTTGCAGGCGAGTCTGCTGTCGATGCAACGCGCGGTGATGGCGTTGCGAGTGCGACCGGAGAAGGCGCTGGTGGATGGCAACCGCTGTCCGGAGTTGCCTTGCGCGGCGGAGGCGATCGTCGGGGGCGATGGGTGCGAGCCGGCGATCATGGCGGCGTCGATTCTGGCCAAGGTGGCGCGGGACGCGGAGATGCTTTCGCTGCATGATCGTTATCCCCACTACGGCTTTGATCGTCACAAGGGTTATCCCACCCGGCTGCATCGGGAGATGTTGCTCCGTCACGGTCCCTGCGAGCACCATCGGCGCAGTTTCCGGCCGGTCGCCGAGGCGTTGGGAGGGGTATGAGCGCTCAATTTGTCCATCTGAGCCTGCACACCGAGTATTCGCTGGTGGACGGGCTGATCCGCATCAAGCCGCTGATGGAGGCGGTGGCCGATCAGGGCATGCCGGCGGTGGCGCTGACCGACCAGAACAATCTGTTCGCGATGGTGAAGTTCTACCGGGCGGCGATCGCGAAGGGGTTGAAGCCGATTTTTGGCGCGGAGCTGACCCTGGCGGCGGAGGGAGAGGCCACCGGCGGGTTTCGCGTGTTGCTCCTGTGCCTCGATCACGCCGGTTATCTCAACCTGTCGAAACTGATTTCCCGCGCTTACCAGGAGGGCCAGCAGCAGGGCGATTCGCCGCGCATCGAGCGGGAATGGCTGGTGGAGCATCAGGCGGGGTTGATTGCGTTGTCCGGCGGCGTGGACGGGGAGATTGGCCAGTGTTTGCTCAGCGGCAATGAACAGGCGCTGGCGGAGGCGGTTCGTTTCTGGCGAGAGACTTTCGATCAGCGGTTCTATCTGGAGCTGCACCGCACCGGGCGCGAGAACGAGACGCGCTATATCGAGGCGGCGGTGGCGCTGGCGGAGCGGGAAGGCTTGCCGGTGGTGGCGACCAACGATGTGCGCTTTCTGCGCAAGCGGGATTTCACGGCGCACGAGGCGCGCACCTGTATTCACGATGGCTATGTGCTGGCGGACAGCAAGCGGCCCCGGCGGTATTCGGAGGAGCAGTATCTGAAGTCGCCGGAGGAGATGGCCGAGCTGTTTTCCGATCTGCCCGAGGCGCTGGAGAACACCGTGGCGATCGCGCGGCGCTGCACGGTGATGCTGGAGCTGGGCCACAACGTCTTGCCCGATTTTCCGGTGCCGGAGGGCATGAGCGAGGCGGAGTACTTCGCCGACGAGGCCCGCAAGGGGCTGACGCAGCGGCTGGAAGTGCTGTTTCCGCCCGACGAGACCGAGGATCGCGAGGCGCGCATCCAGCCCTACCTGGAGCGGCTGGAAACCGAGCTGGACGTGATCATCCAGATGGGCTTCCCCGGTTACTTTCTGATCGTCG
>DRPO01000446.1 GCA_011330835.1 Gammaproteobacteria bacterium
CGAGCAGATGCCGCGCCAGGGCCAGACCCCGCGCCGTGGCCCAGTGGGCGAACATGGGCTGCCCGGTGACACCGCCGACGGCGAATATACCTCTAGCCTACCCACTAGAAGTATATGCAACTATTGATATCAATAGTTGCAAAAGTACTCGCGCCCTGTATTCCGATATGCGGTTTTCCCCTCACCCTAACCCTCTCCCCCAAAGGGGGAGAGGGGTTTATTGGGAGCGCTATCGCGGTTGCGAGAATATACGCAACTATTGATACTTTCGCTCTGTTGTCGTTGCCGTCCGATTCCCCTTCGACAGTACTTGTCGGACTGAGCGCCGTTTTCCCGGCGTTTGATTGACTTAGATTAAGTGGGGGGATGTTAACTATGGTTAACCTTCCAAAGGTTGTTGATTGTTGTTTGCATTTGCCCCATGGATACCCCCGAAACCCGCGCGCTGTTGCGTCGCACTTATCTGTTCTCGGCGCTGAATGACGCGCAACTGAATCAAATGCTGGAGTCGGTTCGGCTGGTCAAGCTGGGAGCCGGCGAGCGTTTGTTCGAGCGCGGACAGGAGGCGAACCGGTTCTTTCTGGTGATGGAAGGGCAGATGAAACTCTATCGGCTGTCCGCCTCCGGGGACGAAAAGGTGATCGAGATCGTGCGGCGCGGCGGGACTTTTGCCGAAGCGGTGCTGTTCATGGGCGTCAAGGGTTATCCGGTCAACGCCGATGCCTTGTCGCCCAGCGTTGTGGCGTCGTTTTCCAACGAGGTTTTTCGCGAATTGCTCAAGGACTCGGCGGATACCTGCTTTCGCCTGATGGCGAGCATGAGCCGCCGCCTGCATAGCCGGCTGGAAGAGATCGACGCGCTGACGCTGCACAACGCCACCTACCGGCTGGTCGCCTACCTGCTGGAGCTGGCCGGGCCGAAAGAGCGGGGTCAGCAACGGGTCAACCTCGGCGTGGCCAAGCATGTCGTCGCCTCGCGGCTGTCGATTCAGCCCGAAACCTTTTCCCGGATTCTCAAGCGGCTCTCGAAAGACGGGCTGATCGAGCCCAACGGCTCGGAGATCGAGATCACCGAACTGGGGCGGTTGCGGGAGCTGATGCGCACCGGGATTTGATCCGCGCGCCGCGGCAGTCATCCCCTGGGAGCGCCGGCGTCCCGCCGGCAAAGATGCTGTAAAGCGCGCGCAAATCCCTCGTTTTGCTGGCGATCCAGAGTTGCTGCGCGCCCGTGGGCGTCGGGTAAACAGTTCTGGGCGCTGTAAGCGCCTTTGTCGGCATGAATGGGGGGTTCCTGGTCGCGAGAAGTATATCTTACTTGCATGCCGGTGGATTGCCCTCTGTTTCGTCTCCCCAGCTCTGAAGCCACTGTGTCACCGATGCGTGGCTTGCGAACCGGGCTTCACCTTCATGAATTTTGGATAGTGTTTTCTGGATAGCTTCTCTCTGCCAGGATTCGTGTTGGGCTTGCTGTTCGAATGATGCGGTCTGAGTCATTTTCGTGTTCGTTGTATATGAATGGCTACAAAAGAATCGTAGAGATTGCCGGGAGGCAAGGCAATACGCAGACGCCGGCGCTCCCAGGGGGTCAGGCAGTGAGGCGCAGGTAGAGCAGGGGGAGTTTGCGGGGGAGTTCTTCGGCGTTGCGGATGACGACGAAGGCGCGTTGGCCGAACAGGTAGGGGAGGTAGTCTTCGGCGCGTTCGTCGATGGTGACGCAGAAGGGGCGCAGGCCGAGTCTTTCGGCTTCGATGACGGCGTGGCGGGTGTCTTCGATGCCGTAGCGTCCTTCGTATTTGTCCAGGTCGTTGGGTTTGCCGTCGGTGAGGATGAGCAGCAGTTTCTGGCTGGCGCCGGCTTTTTCGAGCAGTTGGCTGGCGTAGCGGATGGCGGCGCCCATGCGGGTGTAGTAGCCCGGTTTGATGGCGTTGATCCTCCCGCGCGCGGCTTTGTCGAGCGGGTCGTCGAAGGTCTTGATGTTGTAGAAGCGGATGTGGTTGCGGTTGCGCGAGGAGAAGCCGTGCAGGGCGAAACGGTCGCCGGTGGCGTCGAGCGCTTCGGAGAACAGGTGCAGGGCGTCGCGGATGACGTCGATGACGCGGGCGTCGTTGTTGATGTGGGCGTCGGTGGAGAGCGACAGGTCGGCGAGCAGCAGGCAGGCGAGGTCGCGGGTCTGGTTGCGCAGGCTGCGATAGACGGGCGCGTCGTTGCCGGTCTTGCCAAGGCGGCGGTCGGTGAAAAAACG
>DRPO01000447.1 GCA_011330835.1 Gammaproteobacteria bacterium
AAGTATCATACCTCTTGCGGTCAAGAATACCCTAGTCAGGGCGCGTACCGACTGTTCCCTCCACGACTGAACCCCCACCACCCATCCGTCATTCCGGGGTGAGTGATGCGAAAACCCGGAATCCAGGCTCCGAACTCTGGATTCCCGCTTTCGCGGGAATGACGGACGGGGTTCGGCGATGGAGTGAAACCCCGACCGCAATCCTCCCCCGCATGCGTGGGCGGGGACTTTGGTAAACGGCATTGCACGCGCCTCCTCTCGGAAGTATACAATTGCACGGATATTGCCGCCCGTCCCGTTCTCCGCCATGAAACTGCGCAATCACATTCTGCTGTGGCTGTTGGCCATCAGCCTGGCGCCGCTGATGCTTTTCGCGGTGCTTGGCGCGCGCTACAGCCAGCAGGCGTTTCTCCGGGGCGTTGATACGGAGATGCTGGCGGAGCTGGATCGGCTTGCGGTCAAGCTCGACGAGGCGTTCGCCGCTCCCCGACGGTTGCTGGAGCATCTTGGCGCATCGCCGACAGTGCGCGATTTCGGGCGCTCGTTGCTTCAAGCCAACCAGGAGGGCGCGCTTTCGCCCGGCTTTCTCCGCAAGCAGAGCGGTCTCGAGGAGTATTTCGTCGGTCTCCAGCAACTGGCCGGACAGGACGCCGAGCTGCGTCTGCTGGACGCCCATGGCCACACCATCATTAAGGCGTCGTTTGGCCGCGCGGAACATCCGCGACTCGAATCGCTGCTGCCCTACCCGATCAGCGAACACGAGCCGGAGCCGGGGCTGCTGACGCGGCTGAAATCCTTGCCCGGCGACGAAGTCAGCCACCTGCGCCTGCCCTTCGACGCCGATCAGGATCGGCTGGCGCTGCTGCCCGACAGCGTACTGCCCGTGACGCTGGCGAACCATTCCCGCATCTACCTGGCGTTGCGCCAGTTTGGCGGACAGCTGGACAAGCTGCTGGCGCTGGCGCCGCGCTTGCGCAACGCCCGGCTGACGCTGATCGACCCGGAGCCGGAAGGCGGTCAGGGACCGATTCTGCTCTATGACGACGCCACTGGCGTGCGCTTCGGCAACGGAGCCTTTGACCGGACCGCCTTCTCGCCCGCGCTGCGCACGGCTATCGCTTCGACGCCAGAAGGCGTCCGACACATTGAAGGCGATCGGCTCTACCTGCGCGAATACACGCCCTTCACCGACCGCCTGTCGAGCTGGCTGCTCGTCGCTCGGCTCGACCAGAACAGCCTGCTCGCGCCCTTTCGCCAGGCGCAATGGCGCATGGCGGGGCTGATCGGGCTGACGCTGGCGCTGAGCCTGCTGATCGCCTGGTATGCGGCGCGGCGCCTGGCGCGACCCATCTGCCAGTTGGCGGGCAACCTGCGCGCCTACGCCGGCGACCAGCCTCTCCAGCCCGATTTCCCGGCCCTGTCGAGCGAGGTTGGGGCCTTGCAACGCGCCTTCCGGGAGATGATCGACGCGCTGGAAGAATCCCGAGCCCGGCACGAAAAAAGCGAACGCCAGTTGCGCGAATCGGCCCGTCTGGCCTCGCTGGGGGAGATGGCGGCCGGCATCGGCCATGAACTCAACAACCCGTTGACCAACATGCTCTCGCTGGCTCGCCTGATTCGTCGGGATCTTCAACAGCGGGGCGCATCCACGGAGGATATCGATTCGCTGGTCGAGGAAGTGGATCGCGCCAGCCGGATCGTCAGCGGCATACTCAATTTTTCCCGTCAGGTGGAGCCGGAAATCCGCCCCATCGCCCTGCGCCCCTGGTTGTACAAATGCGTCGCCCGCATGGAGGAGCAGGCGCTGGCCAGCGGCGTCGAACTGGATTGCCGGCCCGGGGAGGATGCCAAATTTCGCGGCGACCCCTTTCAGCTCGAACAGGTACTGATCAACCTGCTCGCCAACGCCATCCAGGCCAGCCCGCGAGGCGGAGTCGTCAAGGTCCGGGCCATCACCGCCAACGGGCAACTCGTGATCCAGGTCATCGATGCGGGCGAGGGCATCGACCCGGCCATCGAGGAACGGCTTTTCGAACCGTTTTTCACCACCCGCGAGGTCGGCGTTGGCAACGGACTGGGGTTATCCATTAGCATGGGCATCGTACAGATGCACGGCGGCGCGCTCGAACTGCGCAACAATCCTGGCCCGGGCTGCACCGCCGAAATCCGGCTACCGCTATGAAGCACCGCGTATTCTTCGTCGATGACGACCCCAAGGCGGGTCACCTGTTCGCCCGTTTCTGCGAGGGCGCGGCGATCGAGGTCGCGCCTTTCCAGCAACCGGACAAGGCGCTGGCCGCATTGTCCGAAGGGCGCTGCGACCTGCTGATAACGGACCTCAAGATGCCCGGCATGAGCGGCATGGAACTGCTGTCGGAGGCGCGCAAGATCCACGCGGATCTGCCCGTCATCCTGATCACCGGGTTCTCCACCGTCGATACCGCCATCGAAGCGCTCCGGCTGGGCGCCTCCGATTTCATCAAGAAACCCTACGACCCGGAAGAACTGGTGCGCCAGGTCGAGTTGCTGCTCGACAATCGCCGTCTGCGCGAGGAAAACCGGCAACTGCGTTCCGCTCTTGGCAAGACGGAATCCAGCCTGATCGGCGCCGCGCCCGCGATGCAGGAACTCAAGTCGCTGATCCGGCGGCTCGCCGCCGTTCGCTGCAACGTCATCATCCAGGGCGAATCCGGCGTCGGCAAGGAACTGGTGGCGCGCGACCTGCACCGCCTCAGCCCGTTCCACGACAAGCCCTTCGTCGTCATCGACTGCGGCGCGCTGACCGACTCCCTGCTGGAAAGCGAACTGTTCGGCCACGAAAAAGGCGCCTTTACCGGCGCCGACAGCAAACGCGCCGGTCGGCTCCAGGCCGCCAGCGGCGGCACGGTATTCCTCGACGAGATCGCCAACATCTCGGACGCCATGCAGATCAAGCTGTTGCGGGTGGTGCAGGAGCAGCAAGTCATCCCGGTCGGCGGCGTCGAGCCGGTCGCCATCGACGCGCGCTTCATCGTCGCCTCGAATCGCGACCTGGAAGAACTGGTGGCGAAAGGCGAATTTCGCCACGACCTGTTTCACCGCCTCAACGTCGTACCGATCAACGTCCCGCCGCTGCGGGAGCGGATCGAGGATCTGCCGTTGCTCGTTGACCACTTCATCCGCCAGTTCAACGCCCGCTACGAGCGCAACGTCAAGGGATTCACCGACGAAGCGATGAGCCGCTTGCGGCGATACCACTGGCCCGGCAACATCCGCGAACTGAAAAACCTGGTCGAGCGCCACATCGCGCTGAGCGACGCCGAAACGCTCGACCTGCTGACCCCGCTGAAAAGCGGCGACTCCCCGCCAACCGACGCCATCGACGCCGATTTGCCCGATCTCGCCACGCTGGAGAAACGCTACATCCTCAAGATTCTGGAGCGAAACCAGAACAACCGGAAGAAGACCGCCGCCCAGCTCGGCATCAACGCCACGACGCTGTGGCGAAAGCTGCAAGGATATGGCGACTACCAAGACAAACAATAGCAAGCCCGACCCTCCCGAGGATACGTGATCCCGCAAGGGACGCGGGCCAGCAAAAAGTTGCCGCCCGGTCGTCTGGCCTGCCCCGGTTTCTCCGCCAACGGCACAAAAACAGGAACTCTCCTACGCCATTCGTCGGAGAAAATGTGCGCCGATCATCCTTGTCGGCCCAATACATCATTTCACAACCATGCTTTGTGACACACTTCAAGAAATATGGAGAAAAGAGCAGGCACTATTTCTCTCCACGGCAATACACCATAACAATAACAAACGGTAGGGAACGGCAGATGAAACAATTCCTGATCTTCAAAATTTGCGCATACAGTATTCTGACGCTGTGCATCCTTGGCGGCGCGCTGACGTACGCAACCTCGGTGCTTGCGCAACAACGCGCAATGTCCACGCCAACGGTATCGAGACATGCGGACGACGCGCCGGTCCGTCTTGCGTTTGTCACGCTTTCCGACAGGCAACCCGCCTCCCGCCCCGCGGACACGAAAACGGGCGTCACCAACGCCAACCAACAGAAAATGGA
>DRPO01000448.1 GCA_011330835.1 Gammaproteobacteria bacterium
CATGTCCGGCGTCTGCATGCTCCCGGAAACGTCCACCGCCAGCATCAGGTTACGCCCCTTGCGCGGCAGTTCTACCGGCTCGTCGAGGCGCTGCGGCCCCATGGCGGCCAGCACCAGCAAGAGCCAGATCAGCGCCGCGATGAGCTTGCGCCAACGGGCGGCGCGTCCGCCCAGCAGCCGCGCATCCTCGGGCTCGCGCTCGGCGAACGGCACGAACAGCACGCCGCCGCCGCGGGCTTCGGCGCGCGTCAGGATGCGGCGCATCAACAGCGGCAACGGCAACGCCAGCGCCATCCACGGCCACAGAAACTGGTAACTCACCGGCGCGCTCCCGGCCGGTTCGAGCGGATCCAGTTTTCGGCGAATTCGAACAGCAGATCAATGTCGCCCGCCACCGACTCGCGCTGGTACGGCGCATCCTCGAACAGCTTGCCGGCCCGAAAGAAGATGTGTTCATCGCCATGATCACGCAGAAATTCCAGCCATTGCCTGCCGCTGAGTCCGGCCACCTCGTCGCGTGGAAAGCAGACCAGCGCGTAACGCTTGAGCAGGCGGTTCACCTCGCCGGCGCAGTGGGCGAAACCGGCCTCGCGCTCCGCCAGCAGGGTCAGCTCGCGCAGGGCCAGCCGTTGCAGACGCAGCCGCCGGCGTCGCCACGCCCAGATCGCCAGCGCCAGCAGCGCCAGGCCCAGCAGAATCCACCAGCCGGGGGCCGGCGGCCACCACGGCAGCGGCTCGGGCGCGTGCAGCGGACGCAGATCATCCAGCGACGGCTTCATCGCCCGCCTCCGCGCGCCGCCAGGCCGTTCCGCAGGCTCATCACCAGATCGGCGTTGGTCGCCACGTCCATGAAATGCACCTGATGCCGGCGGCAATACTCCTTGATCAGGCCGCGATGCTTGCGGAACCGCTCCCGCCACTGGCGCGCCGTTTCCGATTGCCCGAAATCCAGCACCTGGCGGTGTTCCGGGACGCCCAGTTCATAGCGCCCGGCGCGTGGCGGATGCGCCTCCATGGGATCATAGATCAGACTGGCGACCACTTCATGGTGGCGCGCCAGCGCGGTCAGATGCTTCTCCGTCGCCGGCCCCATCTCGCGGAAGTCGCTGAACAGGAAGACCAGACCGCCGGTGTGCGCCACCCGCGTCAACCGCGCCAGCGCATCGTCCATGCGACCGGGGCGGGAGACATCCGGCGCGGTGGGTTGCAGCCGGGTAATGGCGTTGAGCAGATGCAGCACCCCTTCGCGCCGGGGACGGGGTTGCAGCTCGGCATGGCCGGCGGCGCTGCTGACCACGCCGCCGACGCGGTCGCCGGCGTGCTCCGCCGCCCAGGCGGCCAGCGCCGCCAGCCGCGCCGCGACCACGGATTTGAACGCCTTGCGGGTGCCGAAAAACATCCCCGGGTGGAGGTCGACGAAAATGAACACGGGTCGCTCGCGTTCTTCGCGAAACAGCTTGGTGTGGGTCTTGCCGCGCCGGGCCGAGACCCGCCAGTCGATGGTGCGGGCGTCGTCGCCGGACTGATACAGACGAACCTCGTCGAACTCCAGCCCGCGCCCCTTGAACGTGGAATGATACCCGCCCGCGCCGATCGACGTGGCGCTGCGCCGCGCAGCCATCGGCAAATGCCGGGAATGCGGCAGCAGCAGGACGAGCTCCTTGAGATTGACAGTAACGCCGGCGGGCATGGACGGAGAACTACGGCGCGGGAACCCGGCTCAACAACTCGGCGATCAGGCCGCTGGCGGTATTGCCCTCCGCCTCCGCCGCGTAATCCAGCAAGACCCGGTGACGCAGCACCTCCGGCGCGATGCTCTGCACATCCTCCGGCGTCACATAGTCGCGGCCCAGCAGCCAGGCCACCGCGCGCGAGGCCCGCTCCAGCCCGATCGCGCCGCGCGGGCTCGACCCCCAGCGCACCCAGCGATCGAGATCGTCGCCATACTGGCCGGGATTGCGCGTCGCCTCCACCAGTTGCAGGATGTATTCCTCCACCGAATCCGCGACATACATCTCCAGGATCTCGCGGCGCGCGGCGAAAATCGTCGCCTGGTTCAGCGGCGTCATCGCCTCGTCGTCGTCTTCCTCCAGCGAACGCAACGACTCTTCGCGGGTAATCCGCAAGATCTCGCGGCTCGCCTTGCGATCCGGATAATCCACCTCGACATGCAGCAGAAACCGGTCGAGCTGCGCCTCCGGCAGCGGGTAGGTGCCCTCCTGCTCGATCGGGTTCTGCGTCGCCATGACCAGAAACAGCTTGGGCAGCGGGTAGCTGGAGCCGCCGACCGTCACCTGGTGCTCGGCCATCGCTTCCAGCAGGGCCGACTGCACCTTGGCCGGCGCGCGGTTGATCTCGTCCGCCAGGATCAGGTTGTGGAAAATCGGCCCCTTGATGAATTCAAACGCCCCCGTCTCCGGGCGGAACACATCGCTGCCCGTCAAATCCGCCGGCAACAGATCCGGCGTGAACTGGACGCGATGAAAATCGACCTTGATCCCCTTGGCCAGCGCGTTGATGACCCGCGTCTTGGCCAATCCCGGCGCGCCTTCCACCAGCAAATGACCATCGGCCAGCAACCCCACCAGCAGCCGGTGGATCAGCTTTTTCTGCCCCACAACCTGAGACCGCAGGAACTCTTCCAACCGCTTGATAGCAACCCGGGGCTTCGCTTCCGGCTCGTCTTTCACTTTCTTGTTCATCCCAATGGGCCTGACCATTACAAAGTCGATCAATATACCAGCAATAACGCGCCATTTCCCGACGCGGCTCGCGCAAATGACCGACGTCTGGAGATTCGCGCGAGACCGCCGTCACGAGGTTGGGTCGTCGTATATATCTTGTTGGGCGGAAGAAGTATGCGGGCGAGAGGTCAACTTCTGACGCGGGCCCGGGAAAGACGCAGCAGCCCCAGCAGTTCCAGCCAGGCCATCGAGCCGCCGCCCGAACGGGGTTGCGGATCGAGCGCGCCTTCATCGCCCTTGAGATTGGTGTTCGTGGGCGCCGCGGGTGTGGCGTTGTCGCTGTTTTCCGGGGCCAACCTGGAAACCTGTTTGCGTTCGGCCCGGGGCGCGGTGTTGAGTATCGCCTGGGGAACCAGTTCGGTGATCCACGGCAGCGCGGAAGTCAGCCGCGCATAGACGCCGTAGCGGTTGGGCTGGGCGCAGCCGATGCCGAAGCTGACCAGGCCGATCTGCGAGTAGCGGCCATCCCGGTAGACCATCAACGGTCCGCCGCTGTCGCCATTGCAGCTATCCTTGCCGCCTTCCTTGTAGCCGGCGCAGAGCATGTTGTCGGTGACGCCGCCGCCCATCGCCTCGCGGCACTCGGCGTCGGAGGTTACGGGGATGGTGACCTGCTGAAGCTGTTGCGCCAGCGAGCCGCTGAGTGGTTGCAGGGAGACCGGATTCAGGGCCTGGATTCCCCAGCCAATGGCGGTGGCCAGTTCATCGGTCTCGGGGCGCGCCCTGGCCAGGCTGGCGGCGGGCGTATCCAATGGGTAAGCCAGTTCGAGCAGAGCGAAGTCGTAGTCGAAATCGGCCGCCTCGGCGAATTGCGGATGAATGAAGACCGAGACGACCGTGGCGCTGTCTCCGGGCGACAATGCGCCGACGTCGCTGGCTCCGGGGTAGGCGGTGACGTCGGCGGCGAAGATGATCTGCTTGTTGTTCTGATCGTGAAAGCAGTGCGCGACCGTCAATATCCAGGTGGATGCGATCAGGTTGCCGGCGCACAAACGGGTATCGCCGTTCGCGAGTCGCAGCTTGAGCAGCGTCGCGGAAGGCCAGGCCGACGCCTTGGCGGCGTGGCCGCCGATGATGCGCGCCTGCGGGCGCGGCTCGGCCTGAGTTGGCGAATGCCAGGCGGCAATGAAAGCAATCAGTAATAGGAATGAAAACCGGCGCAAGCGTCTTGTTATTGTTTTCGGCACTGGAGAGAAACCATTCGTCAGCGGATGAGCGCATTTTGCGCCGTTATAAGCCGTTTTTCCGTTGACTGGTTCACAGATGATTCGGGGAGCATGCAAAAAAACCGACACAAACGAGGTGTCGGTTTTTCGGTATGGACGGGGTCGCGTCGCCCGGGATCACTCCCGAAACTTGCTGAGCCAGTACTCCATTTGCTTGCCCGCCGCTTCGCGACCGCCCAGGCCAAAGGCCAGCGCGAAGGCGACAGCCACCGCGCCGAGCGTCAGTCCGAAGGCCAGGTTGACGATCTCGTCGGCGATGCCCATGGCGTTCAGCCCCATGGCGGCGACGATGCCCATGATGGCGAGGCGAGCGATATTGGCCGTGGCGGCGCTGTTTTCGCCGGAAAGCCGAAGGATGGTCTGGTGAGCAAGGTTGGCCAGCCAGAAGCCGATGACCAGGATGACGGAGCCCAGCAGGATCTGGCCGCCGAACTCGATGAACATCGAGACAATCTGGCCAACCTGTTCGAAGCCGAGCATGTCGGCGGCTTCCACGACGGCGAACAGCATGGCGAAGAACAGCACGAGCTTGCCGGTAATGATGGAGGGCGCATAGCGGTCGCTCAGGCCGGCGACGCCCAGCTTTTCGGGCCAGTCGTCGATGCCCATGCCGCTGAGCATCAGGCTGAGGGTCACCGCCGCGAAACGCGCCACGAAGTAGGTGACGACCAGGATGACGCCGGCGGAGATGATATTGGGAATGGCCGCCATCATCTTGTCGAGCATATTGATGGCGGGGCCGGAAATCGCTTCGATATGCAATGCGTTGAGCGCGGCGACCAGCGCGGGGACGAACACCAGAATGAAGACGATCAGGCTGGCGACCCTGGAGACGCGCAGGGTCACGGGCATGCCGGATTTCTGCGCCAGGGCGTCGATGCGGGTGGCGGACAACAGATTGGCGGTGAGGGCGCGTAGAATGCGGGCGACCAGCCAGCCGACGAAGCCGATCACGCCGGCGGCGAAGATGTTGGGGAGCATCGCCAGGATCTTGTCGATCATGTCCTGCACCGGGCTCAACAGGCCTTCCAGCTGGAGCACGCCGAGAATGGCGGGCAGGAACAGCAGAATGATCAGCCAGAACAGTATGTTGCCGATGTTGCTCCCCAGCGACGGCATCCCCGCCTCGGCGCCAAGCGCCTCGTCGAGCCGGGTGGCCGCGAGCCCCCTGGTGGCGACGGTTCGCGCCAGCGTGGCCAGCACCCAGGCGACCAGCGCCAGCACGCCGCCGGAGATCAGTTTCGGCAGGTATTCGAACACTTGCGACACCAGCGCGTTCAACGGCTCCGAAACCATCGGCAGGTCGAGATTGTTGAACACCGCGATCAGCGTCATGAGAATGATTATCCAGTAAGCGCCCTTGGCGACGCCGGTTTCGACATCCATGCCGCCGGAAGTCGAGTGGCTGACGAAACGGTTGACGCCCACCGCGCGGAGTCCCCGCCGGATCACTGCACGAACGATTACGGCGATGAACCAGCCAATGATGAGAATGGCCAGTGTTGTTAACAGGTTGGGAAGAATGCCGCCAAGACTTTCTCGTAGTGAGCCGAGCAATTCGCCAAAGTTGATTGTTTCCATTGATGCGGGTCTCCTGTTTGTCGGGCAATGAATCGAAAGGTCTATGGTTGAGTAAACCGATTCGTCCCTGAAGAAACTGGGGACCGTTCCCTGGCGCGCCAGTGTGGAATGGATTCCGCGAAAAGAAGCGGAAATTCAGAACAATATAGTCAAGGCGAGGAACAAGTTCACGTTTTTGGGATAACCGGCTAATTTTTTTACAAATATTCACAAACAAGCGGGAAACGCCACGATTGTTCCGACGGAAAGTTGAACCAACTCCTTTTCTGTGGGTCATCTGTAAAGAAACCGGGGAGAGAAGGTCTTCCCGGTCGGTGGTTGCTGTCGGATGTTTCCATGAGTTTTGCGCGGAAAGTACATGTCCTGTTGAAGCAGGAGGATTCGGTTGACGATGCCGGGAGGCTGAAAACCGCGGTTGATGTGGCGATCTTCTGTTTTGGCTATCGGCTCATGTCGGCGCGGGCCACCAGTATCGGAACGGACGGGCTGACGATTGACGCCGACCTCAGTCGCTTGCCAACGCATTCCTACCTGGAAGTCAGCTTCAGGTTGAGAAGAGAGGTGGGCTCCAGGCTATTCCGCATCCCGGTCTATCGCCATCAGGCCGGCGCGGACGGAACGGAACTGTTGTTTGTTTTCCCCGAAGAGCAGCAAGAAGAACTCGAGGACGCGCTTGAAGTGCATCAGGCCATGGAGCTAAACGCTTATTCCAAATCGAGGGAGCCGCGTTATCCGCCGGAAATCAGGCGCACTTGATGGTCGTGTCGATAGTTTTCAATACTGTCGCGGCTCAGTCGGTGCGCACCGACTGTCCCCTCTGATAGGGTGAGGGTCTCCACGACCGAATTCCCGCCGCCCCATCCCATCGTCATTCCGGGCTGAGTGGAGCGAAGACCCGGAATCCAGACTCCGAACCCTGGGTTCCCGCCTTCGCGGGAATGACGGGGCAAGGTTCGTCATTCCGAGCCGAGTGGAGCGAGAACCCGGAATCCAGAACGAGGCGCTGGATTCC
>DRPO01000449.1 GCA_011330835.1 Gammaproteobacteria bacterium
CGCCACGCCCGGCAGGGTTTGCAATACCCGGATGGGATCGCCGCCCGTACCGGGCGTTTGCGTCAGCGCCTCGCGATCCAGAGCCACCGCGCCGGGCGCTTCCGCCGCCGCTTCCGATTCGCCGCTGACGACAATGGCGTCCAGCATTTCCGCTGCCCGCGGGGAACCGCAAACGATCTCCAGCGCCATAACCATCAATAGACTCTTGTTCAAGACTGATTCTCCTTCCCATACGCCACGACACATCGTACCCGTTTCGAAGCGAACTTGCCGGCGAGGGCGCACCCCGTTCAGCGCCCGCATCTTTTCGTCGACAGCGGCGTTGCAAAAACTTGACGCAGCCCTGCTATGCCGGCATTTTTGCGCCTTGCTCCCGACGAAAATCCACACACCCTGAATGGGGTATTCTTGAACGCGATAAGTATATCCATCCGCCATGCCCGAATCGCCAGACAAACTGTTCGATATCTGCTTCAACTTCACGCACTCCTCGTTTCGGCATGACGAGGCGGAAGTGCTGGGCCGCGCGGTGGCGACCGGCGTCGATACGATGATGGTCACCGGTTCGGCCATCGGGGAAAGCCGCGAATGTCTCGCGCTGGCGCAACGCTATCCGGAACATCTGTGGGCCTCCGCCGGCGTCCATCCCCACCACGCCCGCGAATGGGACGAAAGCAGCGCCGACGCAATCCGTGAACTGGCGACGAATCCGAAAGTGGTGGCGGTCGGCGAATGCGGCCTCGACTACAACCGCAACTTCTCGACGCCGGAACAACAGCGATACGCCTTCGAAAAGCAGCTGGAAATCGCCGCCGAGCTACGGCTTCCGGCCTTCATGCACGAACGCGATGCTCACGACGATTTCCTTCGCATCCTCGAAGGCTGGCGCAATGACCTGCCCGCCGCGGTGATTCATTGCTTCACCGGCGAGGAGGAACAGCTTGAGGCGTATCTGGCGCTGGATCTCCATGTGGGCGTCACCGGCTGGATCTGCGACGAGCGCCGGGGCCATCATCTGCACGAATTCGTCGACAGGATTCCGGCTGACCGGTTGATGATCGAGACGGACGCGCCGTATCTGTTGCCCCGCGACCTTTCTCCCAAGCCAAGGGATCGTCGCAACGAACCCGCCTACCTGCCGCATATCCGGGATACCGTCGCCCGGTTGCGCAACGTCAGCCCGTCGACCCTGGCGGCGCAGACCCGCCAGACCGCGATGTCGTTTTTCGGGCTGGCGGACTGACGAGGCTTTGCTATCGTTTGTCTTATACCTCTCGCGATTAAGAATACCCCGTTCAGGGTGCGTAGGTTTTCGTCGAGAGCAAGGCGTAAAAACGCAGGCATAGTGGCGCTACGTCAAGTTTTTACAACGCAGCTATCGGCGAAAAAATGCGCGCCCTGAATGGGGTATTCTTAATCGCGAGAGGTATAGTATGGACCAGCGGACTCCTCGGACTGAAGATCTTCCCGCAGCCGCGTAATCTCCGACTGCGGCCCGATGACCACCAGCACGTCTCCGGCTTGCAACCGTCGCTCCATGATTTCCATGGAGTAGAGAAAGCGGCTGCCGAGTTCCGGGTTGACCACCCCCATGAGGATCAGGTTGTAGCGCTTGTCGAGACGCAAGTGCGTGATTCTCTTGCCCAGTAGTGGGGAATCCGGGGCGATGAGAATTTCCGCCATGCCCAGATCCGCCTGACCGAACAGGGTGTGATCGAGGATGTCGGTGACCATCGGCCGGTTGAGCACGTCGCTGATGCGTTGGCCGGTGATTTCATGGGTGTCCACAACCTTGCTGGCGCCGGCGGCGATCAGCTTGGGGATCGCTTCCCGGCTGTGGGCGATGGTGAAGATCCGCATCCGGGGCGCGAGATTCTTGATGCTGATGATCAGGAAGACGTTTTCCGCGTCTTCGGGAAACAGGCAGAAAACCACGTCGATTTCGTTTTTCAGATTGAGCTTTTTCAGCTCGGCGTCGTTCCGGAAATCCAGCCGGGCGGTCTCGAACCCCGCGTAGCGGGCCTTGGCGAGATTGTCTTCGTTATCGTCGATGATGGTGATCCGGTAGTCGCGCGAACGCAGGTAGCTGGCGACTTCGACCGCGGTGCGATGATAGCCGAACAGGACGATGCGCAGGCTCATGGCTTCGCCTCCCCGGGTTGGGCGCCGCTCGGGATCTCGCCCCGTTCGAGCGCCCTGCGGAAATACTGCAAGCTGTCCCTGTGGCCCACCAGCACCAGGATATCATTCTCCCGCAGGCTGAAGACCGCCGGCGGATTGAAATAGAAATGGCGTTCCGCGAGCGGGAAATAGCCGGTTTCCGGTGAGAGTTCCGTTTCCAGCCCGGTAATGACCCCGAACAGCAACAGTTTGTAGCGGGCGAAGTCGATGGCTCCGATGGGGTGATCGATCATGGGCGAATGGACGGGTAGCGGCACGGTTTCCAGCCGCACATCGTCGGCGCCCGACAGGATGTCGTAGATGGCTTCGAAGGCCACCGGCTTGCCGACGTATTCAAGGGCCACCAGACCGACGATCTCGAACGGCGCCACGACGTAGTCGGCCCCGGCCAGCTTGAGCTTGTCGACCACCTGTTTCTGATTGGCGCGGGCGATGATGCGCAGTTTCGGGTTCATCTGCCGGGCGCTGATGGTGACGAACACATTGGCGACATCGTCGCCCATGACGCAGAGCACATTGGCGGCGCGCTCCTCCAGGCCCAGGGACTTGAGCAGTTCGTCGTTTTCGGCGTCTCCACGGATGGCGAGGAAACCGCGCCGCGCGGCTTCCTCGACGCGCTCCAGCGATTTTTCCACGATGACCACCGGCTTTTTCTCCCTGGCCATCTGTTCCGCGACCACTTCGCCGACCCGTCCGTAACCACAGATCACGGTATAACCGCGCATCCGGTCCAGTTCCGCCAACACCCGGTGGAACCGCAACTCGGGCAGGCGCTCCTGAAAGGCCGACACGACGATGGAAGTGGTAAACGCCAGCACGCCCATTCCGGAGAAGATCAGCATCATGGTAACCATCCGCCCCTCGGGCGTGACCGGCGTAATGTCGCCGTAACCAACCGTTGACAGCGTGATCAGCGACCAGTAGAACGCATCGAAATAGCTCTTGAAGCCGCTGCCCTTCACATCGCTTTCGAACAGATAGATCGCGGTGCTCGACGCCAGCAGCACAAAGCCCAGAAAGATCGCCAGGGTGTAGAACTCAAAGCGCTTCTCCGCCAGCATTTTGGCCATGCCCGAGGCGCTGCGCGAATAGCGGAACACCTTGAACAGACGAAACAGCAAAAAGATGCGCAACAACCGAACGGAACGGTAGCTGGGAATAATGGCGAGCAGATCCACGATGGCCGCGGGGCTGCGAATGTAACGCCATTTGCGACGCGCAATCTCCCTCAACACCGCCCAGAGACTGAGTGGCGTTTCCAGAAAGCGGCTTTTTTCGTACTCGTCGATAATGACCTGGTGGATATCGTCGTATACCCACAGGCGCAGCAGGTATTCGACAATAAAGACGCTGACCGCGAACCGCTCGAAGTCTTCCCCCCATTCCGGCAGGCGGTAGGCCACATCGTTGATCAGCACGAAGATGCTCGCCAGCACCAGGAAGATCATGAACAGATCGAAATAGCGCTTCTGCGCCGCCCGGTCGTTTTCCAGCAGGTTCCAGAAAAAATGCTTGATGCGCCGGTAACGGGCGTTGCCGTCGATCGCCAGCGCCCAGCGTGGAAGTTGTTCAGCCAGAAGTTTCGGCATCGATTCCCTCAACCCGAAGGCGGGCGCCTTTCGCCGATAGCCGTGCTGAAAAAAGCTGTTTTTTTACCAGGAAAGACATCGTAGAAAGTCCGTAAAAAACTAAACATATCCAATTGATTATCATCCGCTATCCTTGCGACCAACACAACCAGTCGCAGCCGTCGCGAGACCTTTGACGCCCCTGCTATATCCATTTATCAGCAACTACTGTTATACCCCGAACGCCCTCCCTACAATTCGTCGCGTCAATGGATGACTTTCGAGCCTAGCAATGACAGGGACGTCATTCTTATCGAACCGGCGAAGACCGGTCATGAGCAACCACCACAATCAGAATAACAGACGTCCCGTCAGCCTCATTGACACAACAACCTCATGACTGGACGATCACAAGAGGGAATGATCATGCAAAACACCAAAGGGCTTTTCTATGCCGCCTTTGTCGCGCTGGCGATCAATATCTGGTTTGTCGGCTTCTTCCTCGCCAAGATGACTATTGGCTGACCTGGATTTCTCACAGGATGCGCGGATTCTCCG
>DRPO01000450.1 GCA_011330835.1 Gammaproteobacteria bacterium
GGCGATGAAAACCTTTCTCGCCCGCAAGGCCCGGCTGAATGAACTGGGTTACGCGATCCAGCCCGCCAATTACACGCGAACGATTGGCGGAACCCCCTACCCCGTCAACGCGCCCGAGTACATCAGCGCCCAGCAACAGGACGTGGTCGATCGGGTTCCCACGCCCTACGAGAGCATAGAGACCGGCGACTTCGACGGAAAGGGCGACCTCAATGACTACAAGATCACCTTTCCGGACACCAGCAATGTGACCGGACAGAAGGTTTTTGTCCTCAAAATCGATTGAATTCTCGACGGCCTGAACGGAGATTCCCGTAAGAATCATCGGCTTCCCGACGACGCTGCCGGAACAGCGCATCGGTACGTCAAAAGCCGTCTCCAAAGCGGTTTCGCTGAGCGCGAACTCGAATCGCGGCTCCCTCAGTCTGCAATCAGTCCCGCATGCGACTTGAACCTTCTCGACGCCAGAACCAGCAACGCAAAAACAAGCATGGCCGCGCCCAACGCCTGCAGAAGCGCGCCCAATCCGCTGTAGCCATCGAGATGATCCGGATCGAAAAGACGTTGGGCCGCCGATCCCAATACGCCGAACGCCACCATTCCAAGAAATTGCAGGATATTGGCGACGACCTTGTGATACCGGGAAAAGAGGTTGTAGTAAACCGGGTGCAGCGCCAGCAATGCGCCCGCGCCGGCGGAGAACGCCAGCCCCTTCACACTGACCGGCGTCAACAGAAACGACAGCAGTACAGCCCCAAGGGACCAGGCCGCGATGAGCGGCGCTCCCCGGTTCAAGCTCTCCAGGTATGAAACATCCGGAATCTTCCCGGGATGCTTTATCAGGAACGGATCCAGTTCAATATCGGGCGCATGGCGACGCACCATTTCGAGAAACGCTTCCGGCCGATCCAGCCGGGCCGGCGCATAGAGGGGTTTACCCGCATTGTGGAACTGATAACTCTGCATGGCGCCATTCAGGCTGATCTTTTTGACGCTTGCCCAGGGCAGAAAACGCGGCGCGCCCCAAAAGGTCAAGGCCACAACGCCTTCGGCGCAACAGCGAACCCGCGCGAACCACAACATCAATCCCGCAGGGACGCCCGCGCCCATGATCGCGCCCATCAGCAGCGCCAATAGCCAATCCCCGGGTCCGCCATCAACGTCGGGAATCATTATCGGCAACAGTAGAACCGTGGAGCCCAGCAGGGCGATAGCAAGTCCCATGAACGCCATCTCGCCCGACACCCGGAATTCGACGACCTCGGATCTACACCGGCTAGATGCGTCAGGGGCGCGCCAGTCGAACCACCATTTCAGCGCGGCGAACAACCAGACGAATAACACGCCAACGACGAAGGACAATCCGAGAGAAGGCATGCGTCCCGACGGTTACCGCCCCCACCGCTTGAAGCGTTTTTTGCAATAGGCCAACAGACTCTCATAGTCCTCGAAATAACGCTTGAAGCCTTCGGTGGCGGGCGCGTCGTATTCGCAGAAGTCGTTGGAGTAGTCCCGGCAGATTTGCGGGCGGTCGTCGTAGATGCCGCAGCCGCCGTCGGGTTGGAGGTGGGCGCAGGGGTTGTCGATCAGCAGGAACCAGCCGTCGCTGTCCTGATAGAGGGAGATGTTTTCGTGGGAGACTTGCCAGAGCAGCAGGTCGAAGTCGGCCTTGCTGCGCGGGGTGTCGATGGATTGGGTGATATAGGTGCAGCACTTGGAGTTGGCGCAGAAGCCGCACTTGGTTTCGGGGGTGAGATCGGCTTCGGAGTCGGGAAATATCGGGATGCTTTTGCTCATTTTGCCGGGCCGGGCCAGCCGGGTATTTTCATCTGCTGGTTGATCGCGACGGCGCCGCTGCGATCGGGGCGACCGATCATGGGGAGCATGTCGCGGATTTCGGCGGGGGTGCGCTCGTGGGGCGCCAGCCGGATGTTGGCCTTGAGCAGGCCGTCCGGGCTGATGTCGATCTTGCCCCTGGCGGTGAGTGGGCCGTTCTTGCTGTCCAGCGCGCCGTTCAACGCGCCGTCCTTGCCGGTGACCTTGAGTTCGATCTGGCCGAGATCGAGCGGCGAGGTCGCGGTGATCCGGGCGGGGTTCCACAGGATATCCGCGTCGGCGTCGAGAATCCGGCGGTCGCGCAGGGACAACGAGCGCACGGTGGCGTTGACCTTGCCTTCCGGCGAGACCATTTCCGCTTGCGGCGGCAACGGCAGTTTGCCGACATCGGCGTCGATCAGGGTGCGGTCGAGCACGACGGTTTTGTCCATTTTCACGGTGGCGTTGCCTTTGGCGCGCAGGCCGTCGCCGGTGAGTTTGAAATCGGCGTTGAGCCGCGCGAGCAGCAGTGACGCGGGGTGGATGGTCCATTCCAGCGCGCCGAGCGGTTGTCGGTTGACGCTGAGCTGGGCGGCCTTGCCCCGCCAGACGCTGCCTTCGGCGCCGCTGAGCGCGACGGGCAGGTTCTTGGGCAGCCGGGGTATCACGACGTTGACGGGCAGCGTGGCGATCAGGAAAACGACCAGCGCCACGATAAACAGCAGCAGTCCCTTGATGATTTTTTTCATTCTAGCCCTCCCGGGTGAAGATGAGCCGCGCGTCGACCAGGCCGGGGGCGTCGGTCTTGCTGGCGCTGAACTGGGCGACGCTGGCGCCGTATTGCCTGGCGACGACTTCGATCCAGGAGATGAGCCGGTCGAAATTGACCTTTTTCAGTTCGACGCTGATTTTCTTCGCGCCCTGCGGCTCCATGCGGGTGACCTGCTGGCGCACGCCGCTGCGTTTCGCGCTGCTTTCCACGGCGGTGATCAGCGAGACGTTCCGCTGGACGCGGGCGCTTCCGCCGCTGGAGCGCCGCAGGGCGCGGATTTCGGCGCTGGCGTTTTGCATCCAGACCAGTTGCCGCTGGCTGGCGGCAACCGACTTCTCCAGCCGCGAGACGGAGGAGACGACTGGATCCCAAACCAGTGTATAGAGTAACACTAGCGCCACGACAACGGCGGCCGCGCCGAGCAGGTAGCGCTCCCGGGTTTGCAGGGTGTTGAACCATTCCATCATCGTTTTTGCCGTATCCTGATCTGGCCGGTCGCGCCGCCGGCGTTGGAGTCCGCGGATTTCAGCTCCGCCGCGAGTCCCGGCGTGGTCGCCAGTTTCTGTTTCAGGCTATCGAGTTGGGTGAGGCTGGGCGCGCTCACTTCCAGGCTGAGTTCGCCATTGCGATAGCCGATTTTTTCCAGCTTCAGGCCGGATTGCTGGTTGAGCGCCTGGCTGCCTTGCGCCAGAAGCGGGAGAAACTGGCTGTCGCCGGCGGTTTTTCCGCCGCCCTTGAGCGCCTTGAGTTTTTGCTCCATCTGCACCCGGGGGTTGACGATCCGTTTCGCGCCGGGGAATGTCCGCTTGTAGATTTGCTCGGCCTGCTGGCGCAGCGCTGTCTGCCGCTTTTCCAGTTGGTGTTTGTGCGCCAGGTTCTGACCGAAACCGATCGCCAGCCACAGGCCGAACAACGCGGCTGCCCAGCGCCAGGGCTTGAGCATCTTCAGCGCATCCGCTTGCTGGGAGTAGCGATCCTGTAACAGGTTGAGGCTGGCGCGCGGATCCCAGCCCTGAGCCAGCACGCGCAACGCGCCGCCGCCACAGCTGTATTTCTTGATCGAGGGGGCCTCCGCCGCCCTGCTCACCGGCCACAACAGGTCGGGGCCGTCGCTGCAATTCCAGTAGCGCACGATCAGCGGCGCCTTCTCTTCTTCGAGATGGGCGTCGATCAGCATGGTGAGGTTTTCCTTTTCACAGACAAAGCCGCTGGTCGGACCACTGCGCACCAGGGCGCGGTCGCCGTCGATCAGCACGCTCCATTCGTCTTCATGCCACGGCAGCGCCAGAACATCGGGAATCACCGCTATCGGAGTGACGCCCAGCTCGCCCAGTTCGACCGTCCATTCGTTCATCAGGCTGTTTTCGACGATGACGACCCGCTTCCTTTCGCCCTGAACGTCGCCGAGCGCGAAATGAAGCTCTTCGACATCCGAGGCCAGCTTTTCCTCCAGCGCGAACGGGATGGCCTTGCGCAGCTTGGCAACCTGGCGGATCGGCAGTTCGACGCTGGTCATCAGCGTCTGCTCGCCGGGGACGATCAGCACGGCGGGTTTGCCGGCGGCCTGCTTGAGCGCCTCTTCGAGGCCGCCTCGGGAAACGGTTTCCGGCGGCTCACCGGGCGTAAACGTCAGCCATTCGGCCTTGCCGGTGTCCGCGGGATCGAGTCTGATGAGTTGATAGTGCATGTCTGATTTTACCGGGCCCCGAACGAGCGGGAGACAACCGCCATTTTATTGCCTTTCTGGACTTGTATGATACTGAAACTTTTCAATTTTGCGCGTCCGATCCGGGCGGTGGCCTCCAGCAGGTAGAATTCGCTCTTCACATCGATGCCGGTCACCTTCTGTTTGCCCTTGAGCCCCATGTCTTTCGGCGTGGGAATTTTCTTCCAGGGCCGGTTGTCGACGACGTTCTTGATATCCACCACGCCAATGGCGTCCAGCACGTCTTCCGAAGCGGTGTTGATATTGACGGCGGTCAGCGTCTTGAGCCGCCCCTTCTCCTTGTGGATGACATTGAGCAGCGGAACCGGCTTGCCGTCCACCGCGTTGTCGGTCAGCGCCTTGACGTCCTCCGGGGTCATCTCGCGGATGAGGTAGAGTTCGCTGAGGCTTTCCATCTGACGGTTGGCGGCCCGATAGGGCGGCTGCAAGCCGAAATAGTAGTTGTCTTCCGCGCCATCGTTGCCGCTCTGGCGGTCGTTGGCGTCCAGCCAGTCGATCAGCGCGTCGATGCGGCGGAGGTCGACGCCCCGGGCCTTGAACAGGGCCTCGACGCGGGCGCGAGCTTCGGGATTCACCTTGTCCTTGTCGTCGATCAGGTCGTTGAGGTTGACGCCCGCCTGAAGATCGACGATCCGGCCGGACACCACGCCGCCCTCGACCGGCAGCATCCGCTCCTCGCCGAGCAACAGATCGAGCTTGTCGTGCTGGATCGCCTGTTGCAGCAGCACCTTGGCGAATTCCTCGACGCCGATCAGGTACTGCCAGGCCTGGTCGCGCAGATAGAGATTGGCGCTGCGGCGCAGGTTGAGCTGCATGCTGGTCGTCAACGCGACGGCGGCGGTAGTCGCCAGGGCCACCACCAGCAAGGCGCTGATCAGCGCGACGCCGCGATGTCTTTGGCCGCGAACCCGCTTCATTGCAGCGCGAACAGCCGGGTGATCTCGCCCCACTGCTCGGTCTCCAGTTTCATCTCGATGGCGCGCGGCAAGCCCACCGAGGCGCCGGGCGCGGCGGTCAACGGCGGCCATTCCTCGCGCCAGGCGCCGGCCTGATCCAGATAGCGAAACGACAGCGACTTGACCTTCTCCAGCAGCGGCAGACGGACCATGTCGGGATTGGGCGCGCGATCGAGCTGTCGCCAGTAGAGCCGCTCCAGGGTGTTTTCGTTGAGCTGATAGGCCACCCGCTGCAAGGTGCTGCGCCGCGCACCGGCCGGGTTGCGCCAGCCCCGGCGGGTAAATTCGATGATCCGCTCGAACTCGGAGCCGCTTTTCAGCGCCGGCGCGGGCTGGCCGAACTCATCGGTCACGGGACGATTGGCGATCTGGATCATGTCCTGCTGGATCAGGCTCATCG
Source organism: Gammaproteobacteria bacterium (assembly GCA_011330835.1). Classification (GTDB taxonomy): domain Bacteria; phylum Pseudomonadota; class Gammaproteobacteria; order UWMA-0217; family UWMA-0217; genus HyVt-560. The sequence goes on from DRPO01000450.1 coordinate 5,670, forward strand.
CCAGTTGCAGCGATTGCAATTGCTCATTGGCCTGGCGAGTCTTCATGCTGGCGTTGAGAACGCTGCTCAGGCCGCCGTAGGCGAGCGCCGACAGCACCGCGAAGATGGCCACCGCGATCAGCACCTCCAGCAGGGTGAAGCCGCGAGCGCTTGTCCGGGAAGGGAGCCTGTTCATGGGCTAGGGGCGCGCCAGAAA
>DRPO01000451.1 GCA_011330835.1 Gammaproteobacteria bacterium
GGTTTTGCCCGCGACGATTTCGAACAGCGCGACGACCAGCTTGTCCGGCTCCATGTCCTTGAGAAGGTAGCCCTGGGCGCCGCTGCGCAGGGCTTCGATAAGATCGTTCTCGTTGCTGCTGGTGGTGAGGATGGCCGTCGGCATTTTCAGGCCTTTCTGGCGGATCAGGCGCAGGATCATCAGCCCGTCCATCTCCGGCATGCGCATGTCCAGCAAGATAACGTCGGGGTTGAGTTCTTCCGCGGCCTTGATGCCTTCCTTGCCGTCGCCCATCGATCCGATGACCTCGATATTCCGACGCTCCAACAGGCCCTGCAATCCAACACGGAAGAGGGTGTGGTCGTCAATGATGAGAACTCTCAGCTTTTTGGCCATGGTTTGATATCCGCGATTTATGATCGGGCGACAGCGTCAGGGGCCTTGAAACGCAGCAGTACGCGAGTCCCCTCTCCCGGCTCGCTCTCGATGCTGAGTTTGCCGTTGATTCGTCTTGCCCGGTCTTTCATGATGCTCAGACCAATGTGTTCTCCCGCGTTGCCCGGCTTGCGCACTTCCGGCGTAATGCCGACGCCATCGTCCTCGATCAATACGCGATATTCGCCCAGGTCGTTTCCCTGCAATAGAACGCGAACCGTTTTAGCCTGGCTGTGCTTGCGAATGTTGGCCAAACTCTCTTGGACGATCCGGACAACCTGGAGTTCGTATTCCGGCGGCAGGTTTTTGTCCGGCCAGTGTCGCTGAAAGAATATCGGAATATCGCAATATCGCCGAAACCGCTCCACGGCGCGGACGACGCCGGGAACAACGCCCTGCTCGTCCACTGGCGCGCGAAAATGGGCAATCAGTTCCCGAAGCTCATCATTGGCTTCGTCCAGACTACTCTCGATCTTTTCGAGCGACTCCCAGAGAAGCTCTTCGTTGCCTTCATGGAGCGTATCGTCCAGAACCCGCACCTGGAATCTGACCGACGCCATCGTCTGGGCAAACGAGTCGTGCAGTTCGTTGGCCATGCGGGTGCGCTCGTCGCTCACGGAGAGTCGATCGACCTCTTCGGCGACCCGGAGTTTATCAACAACCAGCCCCATGTACTTTCCCACGGTGGAAAAGAACTCTTCGTAGTCCCGGTAGACGTCGAGATGCGCCCGCGAGACGTAGAGATTGAACATCCCGATCTCCTGGCCACGGTGATCAATACCGCCGGCAATCATGGAAACCCCCTGATTGCCTGGCGCGGTATCGGGCAAAAACGGCCGTTGCAACGTTTCCAGACAGCCGGAAAGATCCTCCTTGAACAAAACGCGGCGAGATCCGGGAACATGGCCGCAAACGCACGAGCCGCTGGGCAGAACCCGTTCCCGATAGACCATGTCGTCATCCAGTCCCACGCTGCTGACAAGATGCAGTTGCCCGTCCTCGCCCAGCAGACGAATGGCGCCCGCCTCGGCGTGGCTCAGATCAACCAGGGCGTGCAAAAAGCGGATCAGCGCCTCATTGATATCGACGGCCATCCCCACCCGCCGGGTGATCTGGTAAAAAGCCTCCAGCGAGGATATTCCCGTGCGCAGGGCGCCACCCTCGGTATTGCGCCGAGGACTGGAACGCGGGGCCTGATTGCGGGACTCGGGAGGCATTCGCTACTCATCCCTCACGGGGACGTAGTCCGGGTCGTTCGGGTTCATGAATATAAAATGAAATTCACCGGGCTCCAGCTCCACGTAGTCGAGCGTAGCCCCTTGCAGCAGCGCCTGCGAATCCTTGTCGACCACCACGGTCACGCCATGGCTGACGATCGAAAAATCCACTCCCTCCTTGATCTCGTCCAGGCCCATCAGGTACTGGAACTTGCCATCATCCATCTTTTTCACCGCGATCCTCAGGGCCGTCTCCCGCCCATTGGCGCCTTCCAGAGAGGCCTCAACCTGTTTTGCGGCTGATTCAGTCAATTTGATCATTTTTCCTGCTCATTCACTTGGTTTTCAGGCGCGAAAGATGGCGCTTCATCCAATCGCGAGTCTATACTTCTCGCATTCAAAAATACCCCGTTCAGGGTGCGTGGATTTTTGTCGAGAGCAAGGCGCAAAAACGCAGGCATAGTGGGGCTACGTCAAGTTTTTGCAACGCCGCTATCGGCGAAAAGACGCGCGCCATGAATGGGGGAGTCTTGATCGCGAGAAGTATAGCACTGTCGCCAGATCGGTTTCATGTACGCAGCCCTCTGACGAAAGCAACGAACCGCTTGACCCAATGGTTCTGCTTCTGATCGCGCAAATGCCCGTAACTGGCCAGCAAGTTCTTGTAAACGATACCATCCTTGCCGTTTTCAATCCCCTTTCCCCGAATAACGTCATAGGCATAGGTCATGCCCTCCGGGAGATCCGTCAGCCGGGAATAGTGGAACTCGTGCGCGTTGATCAACCTTTTCGGGTCTCCCCCCGGCCATCGTCCCAGGCCGGTTTCCCTTAGCTGCATGTAGCCCCTGCCCTGCGGGGATGACGACATGACGACACGCGCCGGAATCGCGCCCACCCCTTCGCCCACACGCCCTTGCCATGAGATTTCCCGGGCAAGGTACATCATCCCGCCGCACTCGGCGTAGACCGGCATCCCCTGCTCGATCGCCGCGCGAATGGCAGCGCGCATCCCCTGGTTGGCTTCGAGTTCGGAGAGGTGTCGCTCGGGAAAACCGCCGCCGAGAAACAGGGCGTCGACCTCCGGCAGGGCTTGATCCGTTATCGGGCTAAAGGGCGTCAACTCGACGCCTTCCCTTTCAAACGCCTGAAGATCATCGTAATAATAAAACCCGAAAGCCGCATCCCTCGCGATACCGATCTTGAGATCGGCGGCTGGCCTGTCGTGGTTGGCGGATGGCGTGAGCGCGGGCGAACCGGGAGGCTGACCGGTCGCCAATTCGGCCACCCTGACAACATCGACGCCCTCCTCCATCAGGCGACCAAGATCTTCGATTTTTCGTGTGGCCGAAGCATCCTCGTTGGCTGGAATCAGCCCCAGATGTTTTTCCTTGATGGAAGAGCGACGGAACTTGCGAACGGCGCCAAGAACGGGAATATCGGTATATTCCCGCGCCGCCGAGATCAGCTTCGCCTCGTGGCGCTCTCCCCCCACGCGATTGAAAATAACGCCGGCTATCGCAAGTTCGGAATCGAATTGCTGATAGCCCAGCAAAAGCGGCGCAACGCCCCGCGTCATGCCCTGGGCATCGATAACCAGCACGACAGGCATGCCCAACAACTTTGCCATGGCCGCGTTACTGTCGCAGCCATTCAGGCTCAGCCCGTCGAACAAGCCCTTGTTGCCTTCCACCAGTTGGGCGTCCGATCCAGCGGCATACGTCTTGAATGTCGATAAAATCTCGTCTCGGGTGGAAGTAAAAAAATCGAGATTGACGCAGCCCCGGCGCGAAGCCTTGCCCAACCACAAGGGATCGATGTAATCCGGCCCTTTCTTGAACGGCTGCACCGAAAACCCACGCTTCGCCATTGCGGCGCACAGACCTATTGAAACCGTGGTTTTGCCGGATGATTTATGCGCCGCGGAAACGTAAACCGCCATACCTGCCCATCAGTCTGACCGGAGAACACGCATGGTAGCATGGCCAGTTCATTTGATACGTCCTTTCTCGGCGGAAACGAAAAGGGCGCCGGAAAGGCGCCCTTGATCGAATACACCTGGAGGTATAGGGAAACGCGAATCAGCCCTTGTAGTGCGGATCCACGACCGAGTCCGCCAGCGACTGGGGAAGGAAGGGCAGAATCTTGATGAGAAAAGTCACCGCCGCGATGGAAAGCGCCATGCCGCCCACACCAAGCAGCACTTCATATCCGCTGGGCGTATACGCCGCAACATTGCCATCCCCGAAGGCGCTGGTTTCCTCCATGCCGGGGAAAAGCACCAGGGGAAAAGCCTGACCACCGATGATCGTTACGTACATCTGGCAGAGTCCACCAATAATGATCAGCACGGAAGCGAGAGAGATGATCCTCTTGTCGGCGCCGGTGGATGGGCTCACCAGCAACGCAAACGGAATAAACAGACCCATGAGCATCTGACCCACCCAGAAAATGGTGGCGTACAAACCGCCTCCGCTCTCTCCGAGCAGGACGAATTTTTCGAAATCATGGTGTTCAGTGGCGTAAAGATTCGTCAAGTGAAAAACCACCACGAAATAGAACGCCGAGGCCACGAAGACCGCCAGCAGTTTTCTGAGTCGCGTGACAATAGCATCGCCCAGCTCCCGACCAGTCCACGCATAGGCGGCGAAAAGCACAAGCAGGAAAATCGCCAGCCCATAAGCGAACGAGTTGACGATGAACGTTGGCGCCAGGATCGCCGCGTCATAGGCTTGTCGCGCGACCAGGAACCCGAAAATAGAACCGGTGCCTGTCGTCAGGATCAGTCGCCAGATAAACGCGACGACGCCAACCGGCTTGCTGTATTTGTTCATTTTCTTTTCCATCATCATCCACAGATAGACGCCAACGATGAGGAAGAAACCGTTATACAAAATGATGTTCCAGGCGAAGATCGACTTGAAGTTGTAATACGTCATCGCGACAATCAGGCGATCCGCGCGCCCAAGGTCGAGCACCAGCACCATCAGCCCGCCAGCCAGCAACATGATCGCCAGCAACGCGGACAATCGAGAGAGTGGTTTATACGGCGTCTTGCCAAATACCGACGCGATTGAGGCCACATTCAATGCGCCCGAAGCGGCAACGATCAAAAACACCGCGAAGACGTGCGGAGCGCCCCAGACAATCCGGTTGGTCATGCCCGTGACAACGTGCCCATGGTATTCCATGTAGAAAGCCGACAGCATGCCGACCAGCGTCACCAGTCCCAAGCCAATCAGCAGCCCCCAGTATTTGGGCGACTTACCCTCGATTTCAGCAAACCTGATCTTCATAGCCTAAAGCCCCTGATACCGGATTCCGGGATTCAATCGAAGGTCGGCCCGCACCTGGGTTCCGCCTTCTTTTTTCAGCTTTTGCGCAATCTCGCTGTTGGCGTCATTCAGATCGCCAAAAACCATGGCCTGATGGCCTTCAGCGTTGCAGGCCTCCACGCAGGCGGGCGACTGACCGGCGTCGACGCGATGGACGCACATCGTGCAGGACTCGACCGTGCCCTTGCCTCGGGGCACATAGGACTTCTGGCCTTCAACCTCTTCGTGCTCAAAAGACCGCGCCTTGTAGGGGCATGCCATCATGCAATACCGACAGCCAATGCAAATGTGGCGATCCACCAGCACGATGCCATCGGCGCGACGGAACGAGGCGCCTGTCGGACATACATCCGCGCAGGGCGGCGTCTCGCAATGCTGGCACATCATCGGCAGGCTAAAGGCGTTGCCTGTCTCGGGATCCTTGACGTTCAGTTTCCTGATCCATTGGGGATCGGTTTCCGGTTTTCCGGTGGAGTGGATACCGTTCTCCTTGTTGCACGCATCGACGCAAGCAGAGCAATCGTCACACTTGGAGGTATCGATCAACATTCCCCACCTGACCGCCTCCGTTACGGGCTGGTCGGCGGGTTTCGCCTGGGCGAGTTCGAAAAGTCTGAGGCCAGGAGCGATTGCCAAACCGGCCCCGACAGCGGCGCCGCCTTTCAGCAGTGTCCGGCGATACTGGTTAATGTGATTATCAGTGTCCATCAGGATTCACTTGATCAGTCTCATTGGTCGCAAACGCGGATTCCGGCTTGTCGACATGACATTCGAAACAGTCGATCCGAACCGCCGCATATTGGTGACAGGCCGCGCAAAAATGCTCCTTGGTTTTTACGCTGGGGTAGGAGCCATCCGCGTTGGGCATCACATGACAATTAATACATTTTTTCAAGGAGAATTGCTCGGTGCGAATCCCCTTGTGCATCGTCAGATCACGCTGATGCAAAATATATTTCATGTGGTTGACGCGCATTTCGTCCGTGGGCCGAACGCATTTATCTCCCGCCGCCGGAGGAATCTTCGGCAGCAGGGGATCGTCAGCGGCGAACAACGGCTGAAGCAGCGCCAACACAACCAATATGGCGGAACCAAAAGCAGTAATCGCTTTCATCGCTAGTTACTTATTCACCCATCGCCATGTCGATGTAGCCCGTTGGACAAACATCGGCGCAAATATGACATCCGACGCATCGTGTGTAATCGGTGGCCACGTAACGTCCCAGCGTCGCCTGATCCTTCTTGACGCGGTAGACCGCATCCTGGGGACAGAAGATGACGCAGTTGTCGCATTCGAAGCACATTCCGCAACTCATGCAGCGCTCGGCCTCGTCCACCGCGTGCTCTTCGTCGAGACCGATGCTGCGTTCGGTGAAATGCCCCAGCACTTCGTCGGCGCTGACAGGAATGTCGCCCCGCAGATTCCGCGCCTTCCCTTCGAAATGCCCCAGGAACAGCTCGCTGGCGTCGATGATTTCGTGTTCGGAACGGTTCTCGAAGTTGTGAATGGCGAAGTCGGATTCCGAAGTCCCGCGCGTATACTCGTGACTGTACTCGGACGGCGCCAGTCCAGCTTCCTTGAGCTTGCCCAGCAGGTCGAAATGGTGCTTGTCGACCTTGGGACGACGCTTGGGCGCGCCTTCCTTGAGTATCTGGTCAATACTCTCGACAGCGATCGCCGCGTGTCCGATCGCGGTGGTCAACAGGTGCGGACGAAGGATATCGCCAATGGCGAAATGGCCCGGCTTGCCCTTCACCTGGTAGTTCCGGTCGACTTCAAACAAGCCCTTGTCGTTAGCCATGTCCTCGAAACCTTCGAGATCGGAATACTGACCAATGGCGGACACAATGAGATCAGCTTCAAGCACGCGCTCCGTGCCTTCCACCGGAACAGGTTTCATGCCGTCCATCGTGCAGTCGCAGACCTTCAGGCCCGTCGCCCGTCCGTCATCGCCCACGATCACTTCCAGAGGCATCACGCCGTCCAGGATTTCTACACCCTCGTTGTCCGCGTCAACAACCTCATGCGGCTGGGCAAACATCTTGTCGCGGGTGAACAGTGAAGTCAGGGTCGCATCGGCTGGAACAGCGTCTTTGGCCAGGGCGTCGTCCTGAACCATGTCCTTGTTGAGAACGACATCCTCGGGATTGCCTGCGGCCGGGTTGTGTCCCAGACGACGGGCAACCGACACAACGTCGATAGAGGTATCGCCGCCACCGATACAAACGACCTTTTTCGCGGTGACTTTCATTCTTCCCTGGTTGAACGCCTTGAGGTACGAAAGCGCGTCAACGCAGTTCGGCGCATTGTCCCATCCGTCAACAGGAAGGGGCCGCCCCTTTTGCAGACCTACCGCCCAAATGACCGCGTCGAACTCCTTGTCCAACTCGTCGACGCTCACGTCGGTACCGACGCGAGTGTTCATGCGCGTCTCGATCCCAAGATCCAGAACACGCTGAATTTCCGCGTCGAGCTTGTCGCGGGGGATACGATAGTTAGGGATGCCGTAGCGCATCAGGCCGCCCAGTTCGGCGTTATCGTCGAAAAGCGTTACCGCATGACCCAGCATTCGCAACTGCTGCGCCGCGGTCATTCCGCCCGGGCCACCGCCGATAACCGCGACTTTCTTCCCGGTATCCGGAGCGGGTTGCCCATAGCTGAATCCCTTTTCAATTGCGGTGTCGCCGATGTACTGCTCAACCGAGTTGATGCCGACAAACTCATCAACCTGATTCCGGTTACAGCCATCTTCGCAAGGCGCGGGACAGACACGCCCCATGACAGAGGGGAAAGGATTGGCTTCGGTAGCTCGCCGGAAGGCATATTCCTGCATGCTGACATCCGCGGGCGGCTTCTCGATGCCCCGAACGATGTCCAGCCAGCCTCTGATATCGTGACCAGAAGGGCAACTTCCCTGGCACGGGGGTGTGCGCTGAACATAAACCGGACACTTGTGCGATTTATCTTCTTTAAAGATTTTGTCATTCAGACGTTTCCACTTATTGTCGCCATCCTGGAAACGTCGGAAGGTCAGATTCCGGGTCATATCTTCTTGGGAAGTAGCCATGTTAATTTCCCCTTCTATTCAAGGTTGAATTTCGAAAAGTTAATGTGTTCAGGCTGCCGCTTCGGAGGCTTCCGCCTCTTCGTCGCCGTCCGCATCCTGTCCCGTCAATACTATGGCGTTGCTAACAAGTTGATGGACGCTGACGATCTGATCCATCGTAAAGCCATAATAGGGTAAAACCTTGGTGAACTGGCTCTTGCAAATGGCGCAAATCGCGGCCATGTGCGTCACACCTTCGTTCTCCACGACGTCCTTGAGAGCGGTCATCCTCGGCAAGGCTCCCTTGACGCGCACCTCCATCAGGTCATCGGTCAGCAATCCTCCGCCACCGCCGCAGCAAAACGTACCTTCACCGATCGTCTCCCGAGACATGTCCACAAAGTTGTTACAGACCGCCTTGATGACTTTTCGAGGCGTCTCGAACTGACTTCCCGGGTAATTGCCGATTCTTGACGCCCGGGCTACGTTGCACGAGTCGTGGAAGGTCACCGTCATCCAGTCGTTCTCGGATTTGTCGATCTTCAGATTTCCCTGTTCAAGCTGGTCAAGCGTGAACTCCAGAATGTGCTGAGGGACGGGATAATTGGGATCGAGAAAATCGAAAGGTCCGGCCAGCGTATTCAGGAAACTGTAGGCGACCCGCCAGGCATGGCCACACTCGCCGAA
>DRPO01000452.1 GCA_011330835.1 Gammaproteobacteria bacterium
CCCTCTACCCCGCGGGGGAGAGGGACAGGGTGAGGGAGTGATCGGACCTTGTTTGTTGGGCACGTCGCTGCGCTCCTTTGCCCAACCTACGGCAGTAGTGGGTCGGGCAAGGCGGAGCGTGCCCAACAAGTACTTGCGCCCGACATTGCTGATTTCACTTTCCGTCGACAATCTTGGGCAGCGGTTGATCGGGGGCGGTGGATATGCAGTTGATCGCGATTGCGGCTGGCGGCGCTGTGGGGGCGTTGATGCGGTTCTGGGTGTCCACTGGCGTCTATGCGTTGCTGGGGCGGAATTTTCCGTGGGGTACGCTGGCGGTGAATGTGCTGGGGTCGATGATGATGGGGTTCTTGTCGGTGTGGCTGCTGGAGCGGCTCGCCGTGGGGCCGGAGTGGCGGGCGGCGATTCTGATTGGTTTTCTGGGCGCGTTCACGACGTTTTCCACCTTTTCGCTGGAGACGTTCAATCTGATCGAGGATGGCGCGCTGATTCGGGCTACACTCAATATGGGCGGCAGCGTTTTGTTGTGTGTCGTTGCCGCGTGGGTCGGCATTGTGATCGGGAGAGGTCTGTGAACGTTTTGGTGGCGAGGATTTATTTGACCGAGGGCGAGCATCTGCATCGCAAGATTCTCAAGCGGCTGCACGACGAGGAGAAGGTCAAGGGAGTGACGCTGTTCCGCGCGATCGCGGGTTATGGCGAATCGGGCGTCATTCATCAGTCGAGCCTGGTGGATCTGTCGCTGAACCTGCCGCTGGTTATCGAGTTTTTCGATACGCCGGAGAAGATCGAGCAGGTGCTGGAGGATCTGCGCGATCTGGTGGAGCCGGACCATGTGATAACATACGCGGCTCGTTCCAGGGCCTGAAAAGGCTTCTTTTCCCAAATCAAAAGGACGCTGAACCCATGCTGGACCCCCGATTGTTACGCCAGGATTTGGCGGCTGTCGCCGCGCAACTGAAACGCCGCGGTTTTACGCTGGATGTGGACGCGATTGGCGCGCTGGAGGAGCGCCGCAAGCGCTTGCAGGTGGACACCCAGCAGTTGCGGAACGAGCGCAATACGCGTTCCAAAGCCATCGGCCAGGCCAAGGCGAAGGGTGAGGATATCGCGCCGCTGTTGGCCGAGGTCGGTCGACTGGGCGATGAACTCAAGCAAAAGGAGGCGGCGCTGGCCGGGTTGCAACAGGAGCTGGAAGCCATCGTTATGGGTATTCCCAACCTGCTCGACGAGGATGTGCCCGATGGCGCCGACGAAGGCGACAACGTGGAGATCCGCCGCGTTGGCGAGCCGACGGCGTTCGATTTCGAGCCGCGCGATCATGTCGATCTCGGCGCGCCGAACGACTGGCTGGATTTCGAGTCGGCGGCGAAGCTGACCGGCTCGCGCTTCGTGGTCATGCGCGGCGGCATGGCGCGGCTGCACCGGGCGCTGATCCAGTTCATGCTGGATGTGCATACACGGGAGCATGGCTATCGCGAGGTCTACGTCCCCTATATCGTCAATGCCGGCAGCCTGCGCGGCACGGGTCAGTTGCCGAAATTCGAGGAAGACCTGTTCGCGCTCAAGGGCGACCAGCCCTTTTACCTGATTCCCACCGCCGAGGTGCCGGTGACCAACCTGGCCCGCGACGAGATTCTCGCCGTCGACGATCTGCCGCTGAAGATGGTGGCGCATACCCCCTGCTTCCGCTCCGAGGCCGGCTCCTACGGCAAGGACGTTCGCGGCCTGATTCGCCAGCACCAGTTCGAAAAGGTGGAGCTGGTGCAGTTGACGCGCCCGGAAGACTCCCGGCAGGCGCATGAGGAGCTGACCGCGCATGCCGAGGCCATTCTGAAAAAGCTGGAGTTGCCGTACCGCGTCATCGTGCTCTGCGCCGGCGATACCGGCTTCTCCGCGCGCAAGACCTACGATCTGGAAGTCTGGCTGCCGGGGCAGAACAAGTACCGGGAAATTTCTTCCTGCTCCAATTTTGGCGATTTCCAGGCTCGGCGGATGCGCGCTCGCTGGCGCAATCCCGAGACCGGCAAGCCGGAGTTGGCGCATACGCTCAACGGCTCGGGGCTGGCGGTTGGCCGGACGCTGGTGGCGATTCTGGAAAATTACCAGCAGGCGGACGGGAGCATCGCCGTGCCAGCGGCGTTGCAGCCTTACATGGCCGGCATGGAGACCCTGCCGGTCTGAGAGATCCCCTTTCGTTCGGGGAGCGCCGGCATCCCTGCCGGCAAAGAGGTCGAACAGGTCTCCTTGGACCCGGGAGCGCCGGCGTCCCGCCGGCCAATCGGCGATGTTGGCGCGGCCAACGAGCCGAGGGCATTTTTCCCAACCCGGCCAAGAGCCGAACGACTCCCATGGAGAAAGACCAGTCGCCTTCGCCGGCAAGAGGCCGGCGCTCCCAGCGCCCCATCATCCGGCGTGTCAGCGCGACGATGGCAACCTCATATGGGTCTGGATCCCAGTGTTTGCCGGAGCGATGCCCGCGATGACGACGCCTGGCGAAAGACGTCCTGGCTGAAAGGAAGCAACACCCGTCGCGGTTTGCCGGCAGGGATGCCGACGCTCCATCCCTCAACCTGTTTTATGCGTTTGCCGCGACGGCGCTCAACGGTGCATTTCTTTGCCTGAAAGGTATACAATCTCGCCTTTCCCACACCAGCAACCGATAACAAGATGCGTATAGCCCAGGAAGCCTTGACCTTCGATGATGTGCTGCTGATGCCGGCGCATTCCACCGTTCTGCCTCGCGATGTCGATCTGAAAACGCGTCTGACTCGCGAGATCAGCCTGAATATTCCGCTGATTTCGGCGGCGATGGATACCGTTACCGAGGCGCGGCTGGCGATCGCAATGGCGCAGGAAGGCGGTATTGGCATTATCCACAAGAATATGTCCGCCGAGGCGCAGGCCAATGAGGTGCGCCGGGTGAAGAAGCATGAGGCGGGCATTATCCTGGAGCCGCTGACTGTGTCGCCGCATCAGTCGATCCGTGAGGCGATGGAGATTCGCAGGGCGCACAATATTTCCGGCTTGCCGGTGGTCGATGGCGAGGATCTCGTCGGCATCGTGACCAGCCGGGACATGCGTTTCGAGACGCGACCGGAAGATCCGGTTTCCAACATCATGACGCGCAAGGAAGATCTGGTCACGGTCAAGGAGGGCGAGAGTCGCGATGTGGTGCTTCGGCTGCTGCACAAGCACCGTATCGAGAAGGTGCTGGTGGTCAATGACGACTTCCAGTTGCGCGGGATGATTACCGTCAAGGACATCCAGAAATCCACCGATTTCCCCAATGCCTGCAAGGACGACCAGGGTCGGCTGCGGGTCGGCGCGGCGGTCGGCGTGGGCGAGGGGACGGATGAGCGCATCGAGGCGCTGGTCGATGCCGGCGTGGATGTGATCGTCATCGATACGGCGCATGGCCATTCCGAGGGCGTGCTCAAGCGGATCCGCTCGACGCGGGCGGCGTATCCCGATTTGCAGATCATTGGCGGCAATATCGCTTCCGGCGCGGCGGCGAAGGCGCTGGTCGAGGCGGGCGCGGATGGCGTCAAGGTGGGGATCGGGCCGGGCTCGATCTGCACCACGCGGATCGTGGCTGGCGTTGGCGTGCCGCAGATTACGGCGGTGGACAATGTCGCGCAGGCGCTGGCGGGAACCGGCGTGCCGCTGATCGCCGATGGCGGGGTGCGGTTCTCCGGCGACGCGGCCAAGGCGCTGGTGGCCGGGGCGTATTCGATCATGCTGGGCAGCATGTTCGCCGGCACCGAGGAGGCGCCAGGCGAGATCGAGCTGTGCGGACCGGATTCTGATTGTTGATTGTCCCCACATGGGAGGGTTCAAACCCCCAGCTTCAGCTGGAAGCTTTAAGCGTTCTGTTTTAGCGTAGGGGGATGAGCGAGTATAGACATGGGACTCATTCGGTATTTCGGCTACACGTTCATCTGGTGTGGTGCACGAAGTACAGGCGAGCGGTACTGAGAGGGGAAATAGGGTACCGGTTTAGAGATCTGGTGAGGCAGATGTGTTCGGACATGGGGGTAGAGATCTTGAAAGGAGCCGTTGCGAAGGAGCATGTCCACCTGTTGGTATCGATGCCGCCGCAGCTGTCAGTGAGCAAGCTGGTGCAGAAGTTGAAAGGGAAGACGTCGTACAAGCTACAACGGGAGTATCGTTCCCTCCAGAAAGCGTACTGGGGACAAAGGATGTGGGCGCGAGGTTATTTCGCGTGTAGCACGGGGAATGTCACGGATGAGATGATAGCGGCTTATATCGAGCGCCACGGAGAGACCGAAGAGCAATTTAAGGTAGTTGATCCGGGCGACTTCGAGTCGTCTTGACCCGGCTTGGGCCGTCGGCTTGAAGCCGGCTTTAGCCGGAACCGCACTTACAGTGCGTAATTTCATGCCACCGGCTTGTAGCCGGTGGTTTGTTGACTCATTGTAGCAAGTTTTGGAGGC
>DRPO01000453.1 GCA_011330835.1 Gammaproteobacteria bacterium
ACCCCATTTAGGGTGCGTAGGTTTTCGTCGAGAGCAAGGCGTGAAAACGCAGGCATAGTGGGGCTATGGCAAGTTTTTACAACGCAGCTATCGGCGAAAAGATGCGCGCCCTAAATGGGGTATTCTTGATCGCAAGAGGTATATGTCGTCCGGCGACTGAAGAACAAGATCGGCACGCGCTCGGTTCCCACCGGAGAGGTGGAACTCCGGGACAGCGAAGCCTGGCTGCTGGGCAAGGCTGACCAGGGGGTCTACCTGATCATGGAGATTCTCAATCTGTCGCGGGTCGCCAACAGCGTCGCCAGCGTTGCGCTGGCTCAACGCGCCATCAGCGACGCCGCCGCCTTCGCCGCCCACCGGGAGGTGTTCGGCGAGCGCCTGATCCGCCAGCCCATGGCTCGTCAGCAGTTCCGCTACCGCCTGGCGCTGCTGAACGCCGGTTTCCGGCTGGCCTGGGAGGCGGTGACCCTGCTCAACCATGTCTGGACGCTGGAGCCGCCCTACTCCGAACGCTACCTGCTGTTCCGGCTGGTGGCGCATCTTGCCAAGTACTGGACCGCCGAATTCGCGGCGCAAACCGCCAAATGGTCGATGGAGATCCACGGCGGCCTGGGCGTGCTCGCCGAGTTCCCCGCCGAACGGCATTTCCGCGAAGCCATGATCCTCGCCATCTGGGAAGGCGCGCCTCACCGCCAAATGCTCGACGCCCTGCAACTGATGCGCGAAAAGAAGGCGCACAAACTGCTGATCGCCCACCTGGAATCCCACGATCCCGATCGCGAGGAACAAGACACGCTCATCCGCAAGATCGACTCGCTGCTGGAAATGCCGGTCGCCATGCAGGAAGAAAGTTTCGAGCCGGTTTTCCGGCGACTGGCCCAGTTCACCGCGAAGTCGCTCCGCGCGCCGCGCCGCCGGGAAACGTGATCCATTCCTGAAAAAACACGTCAATTCCGCCATTTGTCGCGAACGAATCGGAAAAGATTCGTCTTACCTGTTATGGCAATCGACAAAGAGGACGGTCCTGTGACCGCGAGACCATGAACAGGCAACCCCTGATCCGGATTGGAAGGCATGTCCAGAAAGACAGCGTCGAGGAGCTGGCGATCTTCGGCGGCCTGCCGCTGTTTTCCGAGCCCTTGCATGTGGGGGCGCCCAATGTCGGCGACCGACGCAAGATCCTGCGGCGCATCGTCGACATTCTCGACCGGAACTGGCTGACTAATGATGGCCCGTATGTCACCGAGTTCGAGCGACGGATCAAGCGCATCACCGGCGCGAGGCATTGCATCGCCACGTCCAACGGCACGCTCGGCCTGGAGCTCGCCGCGCGCGGACTCGGGTTGAAGGGCGAAGTCATTGCGCCCGCCTTCACCTTCGTCGCCACCGCGCACGCGCTCAAGTGGCAAGGCATCCAGCCGGTGTTCTGCGACATCGACCCGAAGACTTTCACCGTCGATCCCGAACGGATCGAACAACTGATCACCCCCCGAACCACCGGCATCCTGGCGGTCCATCTTTGGGGACGCGCCTGCGATACCGAAGCCCTGGCTCGGGTGGCGTCGAAACACGGACTGCGGTTGCTCTACGACGCCTCCCACGCCTTCGGTTGCACCCACCTGGGGCATCCGGTCGGCCAGTTTGGCGACGCTGAAGTTTTCAGCTTCCACGCCACCAAATTCGTCAATACTTTCGAAGGCGGCGCCATCACCACCAACAACGACGAACTGGCGACCAGACTGCGCCTGATGAAGAATTTCGGCTTCACCGGCACCGACCAGGTCGACTACCTGGGCATCAATGGCAAGATGTCCGAACCGGCGGCGGCCATGGGACTGACCTCACTCGAAAGCATGTCCGAGTTTATTCGCCACAACCGCCGGAACTATGAAGCCTACCAGCGCGCGATCGAACCCATCCGGGGGATTCGTCTGGTTCCCTTCCCCGAAAACGAACGCAACAACTACCAATACATCAACCTCCAGGTCGATGAAAGCGAGTCGGGCGTCAGCCGCGACAACCTGCTGCGCATCCTCCACGCCGAAAACGTACTGGCCCGGCGCTATTTCTTTCCCGGCATCCATAACATGGAGCCCTACCGAAGCGAATTCGGCCCGCGCCCGCCCCTCCTGCCCGTCACCTCGAAAGCGGCGCGACAATCCATCTGCCTGCCAACAGGCAAACGAACTTCGACAATACAGATCGAGCAAATCGGGGCGCTACTCGAATTTATCACCGCGAACGCCCTGGAGATAACCCGTTTACTCCAGGCTGACTACCACCATGAGCGTCCAACAACGCGCCTGACCGAGTTGGCCAGCAAGCGAGGCGGGGCGTCGTGAAAGTCTCCGTCGCCATCATTACCTACAACCACGAAGCGTTCATCGCCCAGGCGATGGAAAGCGTTCTGGCGCAACAGACGGAATTCGACTTCGAGATGATTGTGATCGATGACCACTCAACGGACGCCACCGCTGAAATCGTCCGCCGGTATCAGGAACGTCATCCGGCCCGGATTCGCGCCTTCTTCCATGAAAAGAACCAGGGACCACGAAAAACCATGGAAGAAGCCTTGCTCGCCTGCGCCGGTGAATACATCGCCTTGCTGGATGGCGACGACTACTGGACATCCACGCACAAACTCCAGCAGCAAGCGGAACTGTTGGACAACCACCCCGAAATGACCCTGTGCTTTCATCCAACGCTGTATCGCTTTGACGACGGAGAAGAACGCCTCTCCCACCCAAGGGACAGGCTGGACGCATTCACACTGGACAACCTGATCACCTACAACCCGGTTCACTCACAAGCCATTGTGTTTCGAAAATCGATCTTCTCCGGCTATCCGGCATGGATGCGGGAAAACCCGCAGTTTCCCGGCGACTATTTTCTGGTCATCTCCGCCGCTCTCAAGGGGAGCATTGGTTTTATCGACGAACCGATGTCCGTCTATCGGGTGCATGACCAGGGAGTCTGGGGGAAACTGGACTATTGCGCGCGGTTGGGCGTCGAAATCAAAATGAATCGTCTGCTCCGTCAATGGCTGGGACGACAATACCTTGTTCCGCTGCTGCGCGGCTATCTCGCGCTATGGGGGGCCAGAATTCGCTGCCAACTGCTGAGGGCGGCTCGCCTTTCCAAGGATTGACGGAAACAATCACTTGCGTAGGCCGGGTTGTCAATATACCTCTCGCTCATCCGTCCTTCTCACGAAAGCGGGAATCCAGCGCCTCATTCTGGATTCCGGGTCTTCGCTCCACTCAGCCCGGAATGACGGATGGGCGTGAGAAGTATAGCATCGGGTCATGGCCTGTCGCCCTAACCGGCCGCAACGCAAGAGGTTATTGCCGCGCGCTCAATGCGCTTTGAACAGCCTTGAGAACTCCCCGGCTTTTTTCCAGGGCTTCTATCGCTCCGGTTTCATCGAGGCTATCCCGTTCATGGCGCAAAACCGCCACGACCGACAAGGTTTCAGTCGGCAACCGGGCGGCTGCCTGCAAAGCCCCTACCTGGCTGATCGTCGCCGGGTCGGCGATTTTTTGATCCATCTGGATGGCGACAGCGGCGAGCAGGCTGTTCAAGGCGTCGCTCAAGGGCGCCAGGGCTTCCCTGATGAATCCCCCGTCGGCGAGCAATTGGCTCATGCGCTGCTTCTCTTCCGCTACCTCGACGCGTGCGCGGATTTTGTTCTGACGGCGCCGCCGTTCGCGCTCGGCTCTGTCTTCGGCGTGTTGCGTCTTGGCGACCTGGCCTTTGACGGGCTGGGCAAACTGGATGACGCCCGCCTTGATCAGGCGTTGCAACGCGTCATAGGTAGCGCGATCGAGCATTTCCAGCTCGGGCGGCGTGTCTTGTGGGTAAGTGTCCTGAACGCGCTGCTTCAGATCTTCCGCAAGTTTTTCATCGGGAGTCTCAACCACCGCCAACAGCGTGTCGCCGCGCTGTTCCAGGCGCTCCAGGTTATCGCTGTGTTCGGGGGGGAGACTTTCGGCGACGCGTTGCACCGGAGACCGCGGGGGTTTGGATTCGCCAAGCAAGTCGTCCAGCCGCTCCATGAAAGCGCCCCGTCCGGTGGAAATCGACATGGCGCGGATATCGCCGACGCCATCGACGACCGCGTCGGCGAGGTCGGTTTTGTGCCGCAATACTTCCAGCATGCGGTGTTCGAGGGTATTTTCACTCACCAGGTTGATGACGCGCACCGGGTGTTTCTGGTGCTTGCGCCAAGCGCGCGCGATGCGCTGTTCGAGCTTGGCGGGGTTCCACGGCAAGTCAAGATTGACGACGACGCGGGCAACCTGAAGGTTGAGCCCGGTGGCGGCGGAGTCGGTGGCGAGGAACAGGTTGCACGCGGGATCTTGCTTGAATCGATTGATCTCCTCCCGGCGCCTTTTCTGGGTAACGCTGCCGGTGTGCCAGGCGTAACCGATGCCGGCTTTTTTCAACCGCTCGGCCAGCAGCGTCAGCATGCGCTCCCATTCCGAAAAGACGATAATCTTGCATTCCGGATTTTCCAGCAATTCCTCCAGCAGCCGTTCGAGTTCGTCCAGTTTGGGGGCCAACCGATAACTCTGATCCAGGATATAGCCGGTGTCGCAACTCATGCGCATGCAGCTCAGGCAGAGCATCAACAGATCTCTTTCCTCTTTTTTCAGCGGACGTTTCCTGGCGATGGCGCCTAGCTGCGCGACGGTCCTTTCATTTTCTTCATACAGAAAGGCTTGCTCATCCGTCATCGGGACGAAATAGTTATTGATGCTGCGCTCCGGCAGCTCGCCTTCGACATCTTCCTTGCGGCGGCGCAACATGATCGGGCGCAGCCGGTCGTGCAATTGATCGAGGTTCTTGTAACCCACCGCGACGCCGCGTTCGTCCAGTTGATGGAAATCCCGGTTGAAGCGGAACAGCGGGCCGAAAATACCCGGGTCGAGAAACTGTGCGATGGAGTAGATTTCATCGATCCGGTTTTCCAGCGGCGTACCGGTGAGCACGAAGGCGTAGGGACTCTCCAGTTGCTTGATGGCCGCGGCGGTTTTGGTTTGCCAGTTCTTGATGCGCTGCGCCTCATCGAGGATGATCAGATCCGGCTTTAACGTTTCGTTGATGAAATCCTTGTCGTAGAGAATCTGCTCGTAATTCGCGAGATAGAAGAACGCCGGTTGCCGATACAGCTGATAGCGTTTTTTTCGCAACCCCTGAATAATCACGGCCTCACGATGGGAGAATTTGTGGATCTGCTCCCGCCACTCGGTTTTCAGCGAGGCGGGAGAGATCACCAACACTTTTTGCAACGCATGCAGCCGATCCAGCAATTCCGCTCCGGCGATGGCCTGCACCGTCTTTCCCAGGCCCATTTCGTCCGCGAGCAACGCCCGACCAGTAAACGCCAGATGCATCATGCCTTCCTGCTGGTAGGGATAAAGAGGCAGCTTGACGACATCGAGGCTGGCTCGGCCATTTTTCAGGTCACGCTCAAAACGCCGCCGCGCCTCGCGTTGTTCAGCGGCTCGCCGACGTTGGCGCAACCACGCCTCCAGATGACCGGAGATTCTCGCCTGGCGACGAACTCTCGGGGTTTCACGGGCCAATCGATCCCTCAACGCGGCCATCGACTGCAACGGATCTCCCCGAAGTTCTCCCGCCTCATCGAAAACACTGGAAACCACCTGGCGAATTTTCGCGGTCTTGCCCAGCGTGGCCGGGAACGCAACCTTGACCCGATGATCGCGCCCATCCAGATAGATCTCGACAAACGGGCTCCCCGCTCTCGCCTGCTTGCCTCCGCGTTTTCTCAGCCGGTTCGCGACCGCCTCGACATGTTTGCACAGGCCCAGCCGGTTGTACTGAAAATCCTTGCAATCACAGCTGTTGACAGGCTCATCCAGGGAACGGATCTCGACACGGTAGGAAACGCCGCTGTCGCCGGAGACCCGCCAATCGGAAAAAACGCCATTGCCCGCCTCGACCGGCGCGATCCGAAACGATTCACTTTCCGCCCGCTGTTTTCGCCGCTCGATTTCCTGTTCGTCGGTTGTGTTCCAACCCTGTGTTTTTACGCGGGCGGATTTCTTGCGGACAGTCTTTTTTCTGGCCATGGCTTTCCTCCGGGGAAGGGTTATACCTTCAGCGACCAGGAATCCTCTGTTCAGGCCCCACATCTTTTCGCCGATAGCCGCGTTGCAAATACATGGCGTAGCCCCGCCATGCCCACGTTGTTACGCCTTGCTCTCGACGAAACTCCACGCCGCATGAATGAGACGCTCCTGGTCGCAAAAGGTATACTGTACCCTCACCCACGCGATACCAAAACCCGCTAGTGACTGGACTCTCGGAAGAACGATCGAAAAGCCATCCACGCGGCGCGTGGTTGCATGAGGGATATTCGGGAGCTGGCCCCGAAACTCGCGGATATTCCAGCCGACGTGATGGACGCGCAACTGCGCGAGTTCATCCGCGAGGGTGAAGACAAGGCGCTCTCCCGGCTACTGCAAGTCGCCGCGTTCAACCAGTTGACGCTCGACCCGGAGCTTCTCTGCGAAGCCATTGGCGTTTGCGAGGAGATTACGGATACCGCGCCCTGTTTCGCCTTTCAGACAGCGGATATCGTCCCGTTTCTGCTGACCGCGTCCGGTTCGGAAGCCCTGTCCATCGAACGTCGGGTCTACGCCGCCTCGATCGCCGCCGAGCTGACGGTCCAGCATAAACTGGATCCACAACCCGCGCGAAAGGCTTTGTGGAAACTGGAAGGCAGCCTGTTCCAGCCCGCCGTCAGCATCATGAAGAACAACGCGCTCCAACTGCTCGATGCCGGGAAGCCCGTCGCGCCGGGCGACGTTTTTCAATGGAGCAACCGAAAACTCGAAGACGTACTCCCCGAAAAGGCGCCTCACGCCATCATCGGCGGCACTTACACGGTGCGCCGCACTGTTCCCAAACTGGGCCGCAACGATCCCTGTCACTGCGGCAGCGGCAAGAAGTACAAGAAATGCTGCTTCGCCAGCGACCAGGACTTGCTTAACGACGCCTCCCAATACGCCGGCAGGATCTGGAGTCCTGGATCAAGCGGCATGGATAAGACACCGCGATTCGCCCCCCCAACCCGCGGTCGGATCAGAATAGTTGCCGCAGCCTGTCAAAGCCCTGCGGCGCGGCATCCTTCGGTTCTTCCGCGCTCTCCAGCGCTTCAGCGGCTATCTCGTCGCAGCCTCTGACCTCCGGTC
>DRPO01000454.1 GCA_011330835.1 Gammaproteobacteria bacterium
ACAGCCTGCTCGATGACCTGCAGCATGGTGGAGAAAAGAAACGCGCCAGGGCGCGACGGTTTTTCCGTGAAACGCTGACAGCCTCCGCCGAGGTGTTCGCGGCGAAGCGCTTCTTTCTCAGTGACGAGTTCAGTCTGGTCGATTGCACCATCGCGCCGATCCTGTGGCGGCTTGAGCATTTCGGTATCGAATTGCCTGCCGCTGCCGCGCCGGTCAAGGCTTACATGGAACGAGTCTTCTCCAAGGAAAGCTTCGTGGCTTCGCTGAGCGAGGCCGAGGCCGAGATGCGGGCCTGATGACTGGCGATCGAGACTTGTTCTCTCGACGGCTTTTTCCGGGGCGCGTGAGCGATGTCTGAACCCAGGATGACGTCGAACCGCCCGTATCTTATCCGGGCGGTTTACGAGTGGATCGTCGATAATGGGCTTACCCCCCATCTTCTTGTGCTTGCCGACAACCCGAATGTCGTCGTGCCGCGACGATATGTCGAGGACGGCAAGATCGTGCTCAATATCAGCCCGATCGCGGTTCGCGGGTTGGTGATCGGCAATGACGAGATTACTTTTTCCGGTCGTTTCGGCGGCGCTCCCATGAACGTGGTTGTTCCCGTTTCCCAGGCGACGGCGATCTATGCCCGTGAAAACGGGAAAGGCATGGTGTTTGCGCCCGAGGAGGGGGGCGGCGGCCCCGACAAGCCAACGGGCTCGGACAGTGATTCAGGCGGAAGCGGAAAGGGCGGCGATCGTCCCCGCCTGCGGGTTGTCAAATAGGGTTGCCGCGATCTGATCAGAAAGGCTTGACCACGACCAGGATGACGACCGCGATCAGGATGACGGAGGGCGCTTCGTTGAAGAGGCGGTACCAGCGTTCATCATGGGTGTTGCGATCTTCCCGGAAAGCCCGGACCAGCCTGGCGCACCAGAAGTGGTAGCCGATCAGCAAGGCCACGAAAATCAGCTTGGCGTGCATCCAGCCCTGGCTCAGGTAGGCTTCCCAGCCGGACGCCAGCGTCCACAAGCCAAACAGCGCGGCCAGCGCGCCGCCAATATGCGTCATGATCAGCAGGCGGCGCTCCATGATCTTGAACAGCGCGACGGTTTTTTTGTCCGGTCCCTGCGCGTGATAGACGAACAACCTGGGCAGGTAGAACAGCCCGGCGAACCAGGTCACGACAAAGATGATGTGGAAGGCTTTCGTCCAGAGCATCGAGGATTCCCGAGAGTGGCGGTTCGGAGCATCCTAACCGATCCAGCCGACCGGGCGCCAGACTTTTCCAGGTTCTCTCCATGATCTACAAGACGCTCCGAAAGCTGCTGTTTCTGTTGCCGCCCGAGCGCGCTCACGCGCTTTCGCTGGCGGGGCTGAAAGGGTGGTCGAAAATCCACTGTCCATCCATCGACTCCGGTCTGGCCCGCGAGGTCATGGGCATCCATTTTCCCAATCCGGTTGGCCTGGCGGCGGGGCTGGACAAGAACGGGGACTCTATCGACGCGCTTGGCTGTCTCGGGTTCGGGTTTGTCGAGGTGGGCACGGTCACGCCCCGCCCCCAGCCGGGAAATCCGCGCCCGCGGCTGTTCAGAATTCCCGAGGCGGGGGCGATCATCAACCGCATGGGCTTCAACAACGAGGGTATCGATCACCTGCTGGCGCAAGCGGCGCGGCGGCGCTATCGGGGCGTGCTGGGCGTCAATATCGGCAAGAATTTCGATACGCCGGTGGAGCGGGCGGTGGAGGATTACCGGATCGGCTATCGCAAGGCGTTCCCGCTGGCGGATTATGTGACCGTCAATATTTCCTCGCCGAATACGCCGGGGCTTCGGGACCTGCAACAGGCTAGCCTGCTGGAGGATTTGTTGGGTCCGTTGAAGGATTTGCAGGGAGAGTTGGAAGCCCGGCATGAAAAACGAACGCCCCTGGTGGTCAAGGTTGCGCCCGATCTGGATGAGGAGGCGGTGGCGTTGATCGCCGGGGTGGTCAACCGGCTCGGAATCGAGGGCGTGATCGCGACCAACACGACCCTGTCCCGTCACGGGGTGGAAGGGCTGCCGCATGGCGATGAGGCGGGCGGCCTGAGCGGTCGCCCGCTCAGAACGATGTCCACCGAGACACTCCAGCAGTTCCGCCGGCATTTGGACGCTTCGGTGGCGCTGATCGCCGCCGGCGGTATTTTCAGCGAAGCGGATCTGGCGGAGAAGTTGTCCGCCGGCGCCGATCTGGCGCAGATCTATTCCGGGCTGATCTATGAGGGCCCGGGGCTGGTGAAGCGTCTGATCCAATCCCTCCATTGAGCGAACAGCGCCGGATCGCCGGCGGCGATCACCGAGCGGGTGTCCAGCGTACCGTTGAAAACGGTTTCTCCGTCCAGGGTTTCGGCGGCGCCGCCGGCTTCGGTCAGGATCAGGAATCCGGCGGCGTGATCCCAGAGTTTCTGTCCGCCGTGCAGCAACAGGTGGCCGCGCCCGGCCGCCAGCCAGCACCATTCCAGCGCGCAGGCGCCAAAATTGCGCTGCGACGAGAACGGACGTCCGTCGATCAGCGCCATGGCCAGCGGTTTCTCCAGCCGCTTGAAATCGATCAGCCCGATGCTCTTGCGCAGCGGCATTTCGGATGCGCAGGTTTGCAACGGCGTTTCGTTCAGCCACGCGCCCTGGCCCTGAATCGCGGAGAACAGCTCGTCCCGCACCGGATCATAGACGATGGCGTGGCTCGGAAAGCCTCCATCGACCAGCGCCAGCGAGACGCAGAAAAACGGAATGCCGCCGACGAAATTGCTGGTGCCGTCGAGCGGGTCCAGACACCAGTACGGCGCGCCGGAGTGCAGGGTGCGTTGCTGTTTTTCCCGGGGCATTTCCTCGCTGAGAAAGGCGACCTCGGGGGCGATGCCGCGCAGCATCAGGCGAATATTGCGATTCAGCGCCAGATCCAGTTCGCTGAGCAGGCTGCCATCGGCCTTGAAATGATGCGCGCAGCCGCCGAGCCGTGACGACAGCTCCCGCCGGGCGATGTCGCGCAGTTGCGTTTTCAGTGGTTCGAAAGGGATCTTCATGGGGAATGGAATAGCCGGGCGATGGATTCGCAGTCTGCCTTGCAGACGCCGCGTTCGGTGATCAGGGCGGTAACCAGTTTCGCCGGCGTGACATCGAAGGCCGGATTCAGCGCCGGGCTGCCTTCCGGCGTAATGCGGATCTCTTCGGGTTGTCCGGACGACGCGATGCCCCGCATGTGGGTGACTTCGCGAGCATCGCGATTTTCGATCGGAATGTCGAAGCCGTCGTGAAGGCTCCAGTCGATCGTCGAGCCGGGCAGGGCGACGTAAAAGGGAATGCCGTTGTCCGCCGCCGCCAGCGCTTTCAGGTAGGTGCCGATCTTGTTGCAGACATCGCCGCTGGCGGTGGCGCGGTCGCTGCCGACGATGCACAGATCGACCTTGCCCTGTTGCATCAGGTGGCCGCCCGCGTTGTCGCAGATAACCTGGTGGGCGATTCCCTGCTGTTGCAACTCCCAGGCGGTCAGCGCCGCGCCCTGGTTGCGCGGTCGGGTCTCGTCCACCCAGACATGCAGCGGGATGCCGGCGGCTTGCGCCTTGTAGATCGGCGCCAGCGCGGTGCCCCAGTCGACGGTCGCCAGCCAGCCCGCGTTGCAATGGGTGAGAACATTGACCGTCCGGCCTGTTCGTTTCCAGATTTCGCGAATCAGCGGCAGGCCGTTTTCACCGATGGCCTCGTTGGCGGCGATGTCCTCGGCGCGGATCTCGTCCGCCAGTCGCCAGGCGGCGGCCTCGCGCTGATCGGGAGGCAAGTCGGCGAGCGCCGATTGCAGGCGGTCGAGCGCCCAGCGCAGGTTGATTGCGGTGGGGCGGCTGGCTAGCAGGCGATCGCGGGCCTTTTCCAGCGCGGTGTCGGAAGGGTCTTCCCGCATAGCGAGGCAGACGCCATAAGCCGCAGTGGCGCCGATCAGCGGCGCGCCGCGCACCCACATCTCGCGAATGGCGCGAAAGGCGTCGTCGAGAGTTTCCAGCGTGATGATGTCGAACCGATGGGGCAGGCGG
>DRPO01000455.1 GCA_011330835.1 Gammaproteobacteria bacterium
AACCACGACCCCAGCCAGATGAACATGTATTTGCGGCGCAGTTCCAGATAGACGAGCAGGATCAGCGCGCTGACTCCCAGCGCTATCGCGATGCCGCCAATAGTCAATAAAGTCATGGCTCAGACGAGTTCCCGAATTTTTCCATCCGACCCGGCAACGAGCCGGATTCCAACACCCATTCGGACTGCCTTGGAACCGATAGGTTCCGGTTCGCGCTCCCCACCCGCCTCATTGGGCGTCCATCAGGACCTGAACGATCCGCTCGGCCGCCGCGCCATCCCATTTCTCGGGCGTTTTTCCCGGTCGGGTATCGCCGGCGAGGACGGCGCGGGCGGCGGCCAGGATCTTGTCCGGATCCTTGCCCACCAATACATTGGTTCCAATCTCGCAGGTAATCGGGCGCTCGGTGTTTTCCCGCATCGTGATGCAGGGGACGCCCAGCACGGTGGTCTCTTCCTGGAGGCCGCCGCTGTCGGTCAGCACCATGCGCGCCTGCATGTTGAGATTGAGAAATTCCAGATACCCCATCGGCGGCGTGATCCAGAGCCCACGCGCCGGGCCGCCTTCGTTGAACCGATCCGCCAAGCCAAATTGCTCGGCCATTTTCCGGGTGCGGGGATGAATGGGAAAGATCAGCGGCAACTCGGTCGCGATGTCCGCCAGCGCCGACAGGATGCCTTCCAGGGTTCGCGGATCATCGACGTTGGAGGGACGATGCAGCGTGACCGTGGCGTATTCGCCCGGCGCCACCCCCAGCTTGCCCGGCATGTCCAGCCGGCTGGCCATCTCGCGGTGCTTGAGGAGGCTGTCGATCATGACATTGCCGACGTAGTGGATCTTATCCTCGGCCACCCCCTCGGCCCTCAGGTTGCGATCGGCGATCGGGTCGGTGGTGAACAGGTAATCGCAGATCACGTCGGTGCATAGCCGGTTGATCTCTTCGGGCATTTCCATGTCGCGGGAGCGCAACCCGGCCTCGACGTGAGCCACGTCGATACCCAGCTTTTTCGCGGTCAGCGCGCAGGCGACGGTCGAATTGACATCGCCGACGACGATGACCAGATCCGGTTGTTCGCGCTCGCACACCTGTTCGAACTCGACCATGATCCGGGCCGTCTGCCGCGCGTGCGAATCCGAACCCACGCCCAGATCGACATCGGGGCGCGGCATGCCCAGATCATCGAAAAACGACTGGCTCATGCGCGCGTCGTAGTGCTGCCCGGTATGCACGAGACGATGCTCGAATCGCTCCGGATAGCGGTTGAGCGCATCCACGATGGGCGCCATTTTCATAAAATTCGGCCGGGCGCCGACGATGTTCAGTATTTTCATGTCCAGGTTTTCCCCCTGATCCGCTCTGTGTTGGTTTGACAGGCTGGCCGGCGATCGTTCCCCCGAACGATGCGTTGATTGAACTTTTCCACGCTGAACGTACCAATCTAGTACGATTCGCTGGTTCCGGGCTTCGCCTCATGCGCTCCGAAAAGCTGAAAGTACTCTTATCGACAACGCTATTTCCAAATCGTGCGGAAAAAACCCGCTGCGTCTTCGTGGAGAAGCTGGCGCGGGCGCTGTCCGCGCGCTGCGATCTGCAAATCAGCGTTCCGGTTCCCTGGGTTCCGTCCCGGTTGGCGCCGCCCGGCTATCGCAAATACAGAACGATTCCGCGCGAGGATCGCCTCAACGGACTCGCCCTGACGCATCCGCGCTACATCGTAACGCCCGGCCTGGCCCGGTCGTTGCACGGATTTTTCATGTTTCTGTCGCTGTTGAACCCTCATCGCCGCCTGATCGCCCGGCGACGCCCCGATGTCATATTCGGCGTCTGGGCCTATCCGGACGGCCTCGCCAACCTGCTGACGGGGAAACTGTTTTCCATCCCGGTGGTCATCGCCTGCCGGGGCAGCGACATCAATTACCTGACCCAACACCGATTGCACCGGGCCCTGATCCGCTGGACGCTGAATCGCGCCGATCGGGTGCTGTCGGTCAGCCAGGCGCTCAAGCGGGAAATCGTGGCGCTGGGGGTGCCCGAGGAAAAGGTTGTCGTCATTCCGAATGGCATCGAGCCGGAAAAGTTCAGAATGATCCCCAAAGCCGCGGCCCAGCGGGCCCTGAAACTTCCGCCCGGCCCGCGTTACCTGGTCTCGGTAAGCCGCCTCAGCCATGAAAAAGGCCTGGATATCCTGATCCGGGCCCTTGCCCGGCTACGCAATCGCAATGCTCACCTGCTGCTCGTCGGCGAAGGCCGGGAACGGGAGAATCTCGAAACGCTCCGGCAGCAGCTCGGCGTTGAAGACCGCGTGAGCCTGGTCGGCGACCAGCCCAACGAGGCCATTCCATTGTGGGTCAATGCGGCGGATCTGTTCGTACTGCCCAGCCGCACCGAGGGCTGGCCCAACGTATTGATGGAAGCCATGGCCTGCGGCAAGCCCGTGGTGGGCGCCCGCGTTGGCGGCATACCGGAGATCATTTCCAACCCTCGTCTGGGCATCGTGGCGCCCCCAAACGACCCCCAGGCGCTGGCGGAAGCCATTGACGAAGCCCTGCTCCGGTTCTGGGACGCCGCTGAAATTCGCCAACACATCGTTCAGCGCGACTGGGGAACTGTCGCCGCCGAGACCTGTCTAGTACTAACCGATGCTGTCCCATCCAGCGTAACCGAGATTGCCAAACGTGACGAACAGGTCACCACTGATCATGGAGCCTGAGAAAAAGCGGAATCCCGCGCCCGGCAACAGGGCCGAAATGCCGCTCGGAGCCCCTCGCATGCGGAAAAACATACTCCACCTGACTTTTTCCCTGGATGTCGGCGGCCTGGAAACATTGCTGCTGGCGTTACTGAAGAAACTGGATCGGGAAACCTTTCACCCCATTGTCTGTACGCTGTCCGAACACGGCGCATTGATCGGCGAATTCGAGCAAAACGGCATTGAGGTCATCACCCTGCCAAAGAAACCCGGTCTGGATTTCAGGCTGATGCTGCGCCTGACCAAACTGCTCAGGGACAGACGCATCGACCTTGTGCATACGCACAACTTTGGCGCCTGGCTGTATGGCGTCTGCGCCGGCGCGCTCAGCCGAACGCCCGTGATCAACACCGAGCACAGCAACGTCCCCACGCACAAGAAACTCCAGATGCTGGCCGAAAAGCCCATGGCCGCGCTCAGCCGTTTCATCATTTGCGACTCCGAGGCGGTGCAGCGCCAACTGGGCAACCAGCAGAATATTCCCGCCTGGAAATTGAAGCTGATTCTCAACGGCGTCGATGTTGACGCCTTTTCCGCTCGCGAGCGGCCCGAGCCGCTCAGGCAAACGCTCGGATTGTCGGACGACACCGTCGTGCTTGGCTGCGTCGCCAGGCTCGCTCCCATCAAGAATCACTCGGGTCTTCTTGCGGCCGTCGGAGAGATCGCCGAAAAAACCGACACGCCATTTCATCTGCTCATCATCGGCGACGGAGAATGCCGCGAGGCGCTCGAA
Source organism: Gammaproteobacteria bacterium (assembly GCA_011330835.1). GTDB lineage: Bacteria > Pseudomonadota > Gammaproteobacteria > UWMA-0217 > UWMA-0217 > HyVt-560. Next base: position 3,484 of record DRPO01000455.1, read on the forward strand.
AAGGAAGCCAAGACGCGCCGTATTGCCGACCGGGTCTCCTTTCTGGGCAAACGTCGGGATATACCGGAACTCTTCTCGATCATCGACATCTTCGTGCTCGCCTCCTTCATGGAGGGACTACCCATAGCGTTACTGGAAGCGATGGCTTCTGGAAAGCCCTCCATAGCGACCGACGTTGGCGGCAACGCGGAGATCCTCGGACGCGACAACCGGGCGGGAATCCTGATTCCCCCCAGAAATCAGGAAGCGCTATGCAACGCGCTGCTTGCCCTGATTGACGACGAGGAACAGCGCCTGAGGCTGGGAAAAGCCGCCCGAACGCTCGTCGAAAAACGCGCCAGCCTCGGCAGAATGGTTACCCAATACCAGGAACTCTACAAAGCCTGTCTGGCATAACCCCCAACCATGTCCTGTCAACAATAATCACGATTCGAGACGCCATGATGGAACTATCATTACCCCAACTGACAACCTACGTCGATACTTTCCAGGAAGCTCGCAAGATCCCGCGGATCGATATCAACCTCAAGTTCAGCCAATCCGAGGGAAATCCTTACTACAGGGATATCGTCAGAGAATTCTATCGGGAAGCCAGAAAACGCCACCGCAAGTTCCCCCTGGTCCGCGCGCTGGAATGG
>DRPO01000456.1 GCA_011330835.1 Gammaproteobacteria bacterium
CGGGATGACGGGCCTAAGGTCGCCAGGGGGGGACGGACCTGAGATCGCCGGGGAGGACGGGCCCGAGGTCGCCGGGGATACGGCCTGGCGAGAATGCTGGTTGACGAACATGAAGTCGCCGGGCGGACAACCTGGAAGAAAATCGTCATCCCGGCGAACGCCGGGATCCAGCCAGGTCGCCGGAACCGGCCAGCCGGTTCAGCTAACTCAGACTCTCTGGAAAGGGCCGGAGCAGCACGATCCGATGCTTGCGCCTGATCTCGATACAACGGCGATTCTGCAATTCCTTCATCAGCTTGGTCACCATCTCGCGCGACGAACCGACCATCTGGGCGATGTCCCGGTGGGTGAGCGGGATCTTGATGGCCCTTTCCCCGTCGATGTCCTCCGCCAGTTTCTCCAGCGTGTAGACAACGCGGTGATAGACATCGTTGAGCGCCAGATTCTTGACCGAATGGGTCAGGTAGCGGATTCGCAGCGTCAGCGCGCTGAGAAAGCTGCCCGCCAGGTCGGGCCGCTCGTCCAGGCACTTTTCGAAATCTTTCCGCGAAAGGCGGGACAGGACGGACTTTTCCAGCGTCTCCACGCTGGCCGAGCGCGGCGACTCGTCGATCAGCGCGATTTCGCCGAAATATTCCCCGGCTTCCTGAATGTTGAGAATGATCTTGCGACCGTTGCTGTTGTTGGCGAACACCCGAACCCGGCCCGATAGGATCACATACATGTGATCGCTGCGCTCGCCTTCGCGGATAATCAGTTCGCCTTTCGGATAGGTCGCGATATGCCCCCTGCCCGCGAAATAGTTGATGTCTTCTTCCGCCAACTCCGAAAACAGGGGTTGCGCCGCTGAGCCTCCCATGCCGCTGCCCCGCGCGCAGTCTCGAGTTTCTTGTTGCATGTTTCTGGTTCCCTTATCGCCCGAAGACATCTAGCCTGCCAATCATCACGGAAGCCACACGGCATGATATAACTTCGGATCCAACAGGATCAGCCAGCGCCGGACGCCGAACCACCATGCGTTTTCCATTGGGTATTGCAAACAGATTTGGTTTGACGAAAACCTTATCGTCTTTTTTGCAAGACCGCAATCGGCAGTTTGTCTGGAAAATGCTACTGATCAGCCTGCTGGGTAGTATTACCCTGCTTGTCCCGCCTTTTTCCCGCCTGGAAATGAGTCCCGGCCTGGACTGGCTGTTTCAGATGCGCGGTTCGCGCCATCCGCCCGACGGCGTGCTCATCGTCACCATCGACAAGGCCTCTTCCGAAATCCTGCATCTGCCCAACCTTCCCCGTAAATGGCCGCGCGCGCTGCATGGACGGCTGGTGGAGCAGCTTTCCGCCGCCGGCGCGCCGGCGATCGGCTTCGACATCATTTTCAGCGACCCGCGCCCCGGCGACAGCGCCTTCGCCCAGGCCATGGCGAGACACCGCAATGTCGTTCTTTTCGACTATCTGGAAGCCGACAACCGCCAGGGCGTCCACATCGAAACCCGTCACCCGCCCACGCCGCGACTGGCCCAGGCGGCGCTTGCCGTTTCCCCGTTCACGCTGCCCAAGGTGCCCGAACACATCAAGCAGACCTGGCTGTTCAAACAGGGCGCCGGCAATGCGCCCACGCTGCCCGTGACGTTGCTGACCCGGCTGCTGGCGCCGGCCTTCCCCGCCTTCAATCGACTGATCCGAAATGCGCTGCCCGCCGAATCGCCGCCGCCCGCCGGGCTGGCTCGACAACATCCCGATGAGGCGGCCATCCGCTATTTCCAGCTGTTCAAAGACCACCCGGATCTCGCCCGGCGCTTGCGAACGAGCCTCCGCGAAGCGCCCGCCCCGCTGGGAAAACCGCTGCGCGCCCTGATCTTCGCCTACGCCAGCGGCGAACACCTGATCCTCGATTTCTACGGCCCGCCCCGAACAATCCGCTCGATCCCCTATGCCGACGCCCTGGCCGGCAAACTGCCCGACCTGCGCCACACCGCCGTGCTGGTCGGTTTTTCGGAAAACCTTCAGCCCGAGCAGAAGGACAGTTTCTACACCGTGTTCACCAACCGCGACGGCCTGGACATCAGCGGAATCGAAATTGCCGCGACGACGCTGGGCAACCTGCTCGAAGCCCGCGCGGTCACGCCTCCATCGCTTGCCGTCCGGCTGGGGCTGGTTCTCGTTTTCGGGCTGCTCGCCGTCTGGCTGCTCGACCGTCGGCGCGGATTCGCCGCCGTTGGGGTCGCCGCCCTGATCGCCCTCGCCTACCTTGGCGGCTGCTGGCTGCTGTTTCGGCAAACCGCGTTGTGGCCGCCGGTCACGACGCCGCTGCTGGCGCAACTCCCCGCCGCGCTGGTGCTGTCGCTGATCGGTCATTTCCACCAGGCCGCCCGGCAACGCCAGCAGGCGCACTCCGCACTGCGCTACTACGTCCCCCGGGAAGTCGCCGACCAGGCGCTCGATCGCCCCCCGGAGCGACTGTTGAAAAACCGCCAGAAAACCTTCGCCGCCTGCCTAATGACCGACGTGACAAGTTTCACCCGCCTGTCCGAACAACTGTCGCCGGCGGACGTCCACGAGCGGATGAACGCCTACTTCCAGCTCCTGTTCCCGCTGGTGGAAGCGCGCCAGGGGCAGGTGATCGACGTCGTTGGCGACGCCATGCTCGCCATCTGGCATGACGGCGACGCCGAAACGATCCGCGAAAACGCCCTCGCCGCCGCCACCGCGATCCAGAAAACCCTCGCCTCCGGCCACCCCGCCGCCCTGCCCACCCGCATGGGCCTGCATTGCGGCGAAGTCTCGCTGGGGAACATCGGCGGCGGAAAGCACCTCGAATACCGGGCCATCGGCGACACCATCAACACCACCTCCCGCATCGAGCAACTCAACAAGCCGCTGGGCAGTCAACTGCTGGCCTCGGAAGCCATTTGCACGGGCAACCGGAATCACGCCAGCCGCTATGTCGGTCGATTCACGCTTCGAGGCAAGAAACAGGCCATCCCGATCTATCAGATTGGATTCGTCAGCGCATCGGATGAACACGAAAAGCAATTCGAGGAAGCGCTTCGGTATTTTGAAAAAGGCGTTTTTCGTGAAGCAACCCGCCTGTTCCAGTCCATTGCCGAAAAATCAAATGACCCCGTGGCGCAATATTTCTACTCGAAAAGTCAGAAACTTGCTTCACAACTGAGTCAAAATGGCTGGAATGGCGGCATTATTGTGAAATAATCACTTTTTGACCGGTTTATTTTCTTGCGCCTCCTTTACCCCGCTTTTCGATTCGGTAAAATCGCTGTCCGACGGAACACCACGACTCAGGATATGTCGCCAAAGACGATTGCCTGGATAGCAATTTTCTTTCGACTGATGACAGGAACTCCCTTGGCAGCGGCTGAAGAATGCCATCCCATAGCGACCCTTGAATCCATTCAGGGCTTTGCTGAAAAACAAGCAGCGGACCAGTCTCGCTGGATACCGGTGCGTCTGGGAGACACTTTCTGCCAACGCGACAAGCTAAGGACTTCGTCAAACAGTCGCGCCGCCGTGCGTCTTGTCAATAACACCCTGGTGCGGCTGCGTCGGGACTCGACCCTCTCGTTCACCGACGTCCATACCGAACGCAAGTCCCTGATCGAACTGCTGCGCGGCGCATTGCACATGCTCAGCCGCACGCCCCATCCACTGGAAATCAAAACGCCGTTCGTCAACGCCGCCATCGAAGGCACTGAATTCACGCTGACGGCGGAGGACAACGCCAGCGAGATCACGGTTTTCGAGGGCAAGGTCATCGCCTCCAGCGAACAGTCCCGACTGGAAATCAATCCCAACGAAACCGGCGTGATCCGCCAGGGCGTCAAACCCGTCAAGTCCCTGCGGCTCCACCCGCGCGAGGCGGTCGCCTGGACGCTGTACTACCCCGCGATCCTGGACTGCGCGACGCTCGACGCCAACACCTGCGCCGCGGACTCTCCCTACACGTCGGTCATGGATCAACTGACGCGGAACCACCCGGAGCGCGCCCTGGCCGCGTTGCGGAAAACCGGCGACGCCTCGGGCCGTTTCCACGTCGTCGCCGCCGGCATCGACCTCATTACCGGCAATATCGCGGAAGCGAACGCGCACCTTGAGGCCGCCTCCGACGATCCGACGTTCCGGGCGGCGGCCCTGGCGCTGAAGACCATCATCGCCATCGCCCAAAACAACCTGCCCAGGGCGGATCGCCAACTCGGCGCGGCGCTGACCAGCGATTCCCGATCGCCGCTGCCCTGGCTGGCCGGCTCCTACCTCCACCAGGCGCGGTTCGAGATTCCCGCCGCGCTGGCGCAAGCCCGAAAGGCGCTGTCGCTGGCCCCTCGCAGCGCCATCGCCAACGCCCGGGTCGCGGAACTGCTGCTGATGAGCGGCGAACTGGACAAGGCCCGCCAGGCCGCCGATCGCGCCATTCGAATCAACCCGCTGTACAGCCACAACCTCGTGTTGCTGGGCTTCGCCTCGCTGCGGGAGCGCTCGCCGCAAAGCGCCATTTCCGCCTTTCACCAGGCCATCGAGCTCGACTCCGGCGACCCGCTCGGCCATTTTGGCCTGGGCCTGATCGACATCCGCCAGAATCGCATGATCAAGGGGCGCGAGAACCTCGAACTGGCGACCCTGCTCGACCCAGGCAGCGCCCTGCTGCGCAGCTATCTCGGCAAGGCCTACTACGAAGAAAACCGCCCGAAGCGCAGCGCCGCCCAATACCGGATCGCCCAGCGTCTCGACCCCAACGACCCCACGGCCTGGTTCTACAGCGCCATTCTGCTGCACACCCTGAACCGCCCGGTCAACGCCTGGCGCGCGCTGGAACACTCCATCGCGCTCAACGGCAATCGCGGCGTCTACCGCTCGCGCATGCTGCTGGATGACGACGAAGCCGCGCGCAGCGCCTCGCTGGGACGAATCTACAACGAACTGGGTTTCGCCACGCTCGCCACCCGACAAGCCGCCGACGCACTGCAAATCAACCCCGGGGAATACGCCGCCCACCGCCTGCTGGCCGACAGCTACCTGCCGTTCAGCGACCTCGACAGCGCCCGCGACAGCGAGCTGCTGCAGGCGCAACTGCTCCAGCCGCTCAACCACTTCCCGCTGCAATCCCCGCTGACCGACACTTCCGAACTGTTCGATGGCGCCGGCCCGACCAGCTTCGCCTTCAATGAATTCAACCCGATGTTCATCCACGAAGGGCTCGCCGCCGAAATCAACGCCATCGGCGGCAACCGGGGCGCGGCGGGCGACGACCTGATGCTCTCCTGGCTCACCCACCGGTTTTCCCTGGCCGCCAGCCAAGCCCATTTCGAAAACGATGGCGCGCGGGTCAATCAGGATTACCGCATCGACAGTTACGAACTGTTCGGCCAGGGCCGCATCGGCGAACAGACCTCGGTTCAGCTCTCGCTGCGAGACGACCGCGAACACAAGGGCGATGTGAGTCAGACATTCTTCGAAGAGGACCGCGACTCCGATATCCGCGTCCGCCGGGAAATCCGCGGCGCGCGCCTTGGCCTGACGCGGCGGCTCGCCGGCAACGCCCAGCTGCTGGTCTCGGGAATCCGGAAGGTGACCGATGAGCATTCCAGCAATCCCATCGGCGTGGAAACGGACTCCGGCGACACGCTGACAGGAACGATCAACTCCAACGGGGATGCGACAAGCACCATGCTCGACCTCCAGTACCAGGCGCGGCTTCCCCGGACGTCTCTGGTCGCCGGAGCGAGCTACAATAGCCGGCGAGACGAACGTATCGGCGCCATCGACTTTGGCGCCGCGCCCTGCCCTTTCAGCAGTTGCGATGTGTCATCGAATGAGTCCAAACAGTCGCAACGGCGTCTCTATGGCTATTTGAGCCACGCGGGAAGGAATCAAGCCAAACTCACCTTCGGCTTGGCGTATCATAACGATTCGCGGAATAACGCCCCGACCCGGTCGAGACACTGGTTTCCGAAACTCGGCGCAACCTGGCGGATCACCCCGAAAAACCAGCTCCGGACGGCGCTGTTTCGCAGTGCGAACTCGGTCGTTGACGCCTCGCAATATCAAACCCTGGAGCCTACCCAGATCAATGGCTTCAACCAGATACACGACGAGCAGGAAAACGCCGCCTCGTGGAATCTGGGGCTGGGGCTGAAAAGCCGGATTACGCCACGCTTGATCGCGGATATCGAATGGCTGAGCAGAGACATCGAATATTCAGTCGATACCGTAGTTTTTGGAAATGGGGCATCCAACCACCAAGTTATCGATGTAAACGCCCGCGACACGTCAGAAAAAATATTCTTTTATTGGGCGGCAAACGACAACTGGAGCTTGGGTCTGGGCTACCTTCGCGAATTCGACAAGCTCGACAATCCGCCAACCACGACCAACGCGGCCAGTCTCGCGCCCGATAGCGCGTTGCGGCTGGAAACGCGCGCCCTACCCCTGTCGCTCAACTATTTCCACGCCTCGGGCCTCTCGGCAAGAGCGACCGCGACTCGCTATTCGCAGGAAGGGGTTTTCATCGGCCTGGGCGATGGCGCTCTGCCCCGATCGGGACAAGACAGTTTCTGGACGCTGGACGCGTCGCTGTCGTGGAGACCAAAGTCGCATCACG
>DRPO01000457.1 GCA_011330835.1 Gammaproteobacteria bacterium
CGACGGCATAGGTCTGCATTGCCGATGCATCGCTTCCTTGTCTGGAGGACTGGAGAAAGGCCGCGTTGACCAGCGCCGGCGCATCCTCGCCGGATGGGTTCGACGATGGCAGGGAGCGCGTCTCCAGCTGGGCCATTTGGATCTGGGGACGATGGGCGGTCGAAACCCTGGCGGCCTCTCCCCTGGAATCGCTGACCATATCGTCCACGTACCGGCCTTCTCTCAGTTCGTGATCCAGCGCATTGATGCCGGCCAACTGACCGCCATTGCTGAACGCCGTCTCGATCACGACCGTTTGCCGGGTTTCGGCTTTATCCCCGTCGGTCGTGGAGCCGACCACCGCCCGCGGAGAAACGCCGCTCGTCGTTGTTCCGGTCAATCCACCCGCCTTGGGATCGAGTTGGGAGTTGTCGAAAACGATGCGGTCTTTCCCTTCATGATGTTCCGCCCGATCGGTCGCCGGGATTTCCGCCTTGGCCGCGGACAACGTCTCGACGCTACCGGGCGCGACCGCATCCTCTTCCGCGATTGGAATGCCAGACTCCTCGCGGGGAACGCCAATCTTGGCGACCGGTGGAATTTCGAGAACGGCTCGCCCTGGTTTCTCACCGGCCTGGGAAGCCTGGTCAGTTTTGGCTTCGGAGACCTTGCTTTCCGCCTCCGGCGCCACTGCGTCCACGCGGGGCAAATTGATTTTCGGAACTTCCGTCACCGACTCCAGCACCAGGGGCCGCCCCTGGTCGTCGCCCAGCTTTTGTCCGAGCGGCGTGATTTCCTCTTCCACGCGCATCTCATCCTTCAACGGCGTGTTGCGGGTTTCCGTCGTGGACAAAACCGCCGTCGACCGCGCCTTGTTCAACGCGGGATTCCTCCGGAAATCGAACTGAATCGGCAACGCATTGCCGCTTTCCGGCTCGCCATTGCCAGCAAGACTCTCCTGGTCGCCCCCGGTTTTCGACGAGAGCAACGCCGATGCCTTGCGCTGAATCATTTCGAACAACGCGGCAAAGCCGGTATCACCTTCGGGTTCGGTCGCCTGAGCCGCGGGCGTGTTCCGCGGATCAACTGAAGAGGTTGAGACGATTGCTGGCGCTGATTGGTTGCCATCCATAGCAAGGTTCCTGTAACTGATCGAGTAGTAATAAAACGCCGCTGGCGCGCGAGGCTGGGCGGACGACGCCGGCATCAGCCCACCGGGAGTTCCATCTCCCGACAATCCCTGTCAAAAAAACGCGCAGCGACCGGGTTATCGATCGTGGCTGCAAGATACGGACCAATCTCAATCCGATAACGTGAACGAGCCCTCGTTTTCGCGCAACGGCGCATTTCCGCGAATTCGCGCCATTCTGATTCTCGCCGTTCAAGAATACCCCGTTCAAAAGGGGACGCCCCCCGCGAGAAATGCGGTTAGACCACGTCGGGCGAAAGCTGTAGCAAATCGTACTCCCGGTACAGAACCACCAGCACCCCCGCCCAGATCACGCAGGCCGCGACGATGATCATCGGCAGCGACAGAATTTCGGCGGTCACCGCCGTCCACTGGGTCACCAGCAACAGAAACAGGGCGCCCAGCATTTTGAAGGTGCGATACCCGAACATGTCGATCCACGCCTTGGCCTGATACATCAACAGCGCATCGACCGGCACATAGAGCAGCTCCCGGCTGGTGCGGGTCAGCGAATAGGCCAGCCCCCGGTCGGCGAATTTCATGATCACCGCCGCCGGAAACGAGCCCGATGCGCCAAAACCGATCGCCGTGCCCG
>DRPO01000458.1 GCA_011330835.1 Gammaproteobacteria bacterium
CGAGCCAGATCCGTCCCGCCTCCGGTTCGAAACGGATCTGCTCGAGTAGATCGCCATAGGACGGCACGTCATTCATGGGGTCTGTCCGCCTTTCACGAAATCGCGTTCACCGCCACCAGTGATGGATGCGAACCGACTGTCTGATATCAACGCGGTCACGGGTTTTCCAGGCTGAGGAAATCCATGACCAGACGATTGAACATTTCCGCATGCTCGATCTGGGTCCAGTGACCGCAGCGTCCGAACAGATGCAGCTGAGAGGGCCCGATCCACTCGAAAAGGGTCAGCGCGTTGCCTACCGGAATGACGCGATCCTCACGGCCATGGACGATCAGCGTGGGCTTCTCTATTCCGCGTATCGACGCCTCGTCGGTCACCATGGCGTCCACCCAGCGCTGGCGAGGCGCGGGAAACATGGATGAAAACGACTCCTGAAAGCCCGGTCGGATACTGGCCTCATAGCGAAGTCTGGCCAGTTCGTCGGTGACCAGTTCACGATCGTAGGCGAATATGTCCAGCAGTTCCCGCATGTTCTCGATCGACGGCTGGTATCCCCAAACCTTGTCGAGTCCCTCGGTGAGCTCGAACGGGACGCCAACGCTGCCCATCAGCACCAGATGGTCCACTCGCTCGGGGTGATGCGCGGCGACCGACAGCGCCAACGCGCCGCCGAACGAGTTGCCGACCAGGGAAGCCTTTTCGATCTCCAGCGCATCCAGCAGACCGAGCAGGTGGTCGGTCCAGAGCCGCATGTCGTAGGTAACGTTTTCCGGTCGTTCGCTGAAGCCGAACCCCACCATGTCCGGCGCAATGACGCGAAACCGCCTTGCCAACGCCGGAATGGTCAGGCGCCAGTTCGCCCAGGCGCTGACGCCCGGGCCGGAACCATGAATCAGCAGAACGACCGGCCCGCTACCCTCATCATGATAGTTGGTCTCGATGCCAGCGGCGACGATCGTCTTGCCAATTTCCGGATTGTTCATTTGCCCTCTTTAGCGAAATGGTGTGACTGACTCCCTTCGAGATTCGGCCTCGAGCTATCGCCCCTACGCTGGCCGATGGTTCAAAAAAAGCGATCGAAATGGAGCTGATCGAACGGCACCCTGTAGTCGATCATGGCCATGCGCTGGACCGCCTCGGTCATCGGCGGCGGACCGCAGAAGTAGAACTCGAACTCCGGCATGCGATCCCCCAGCGTCTGCTCGACCAGTTCATGAACGAAACAGCGGGGCCCCTCCCACCCTGCTTCCCGCGCAAGCGCGGCATCCGAAACGGCCGTGTGGCAGATCAGTTCCACCCCCGACGGTTCAAGCGTTTTCAGAATCCGCTCCGTGCAGATGTCTTGCGGACCGCGCCCGCCATAGAAGAAGTAGACCTTGCGCCCCGAAAACCGTTCACTGGACGTGATGGCGCGGACGATCGACACGACCGGAGAAAGGCCCGAGCCACCGGCAATCAGCACGATATCGCGTTCGTTGTCCTCCCGCAGCCAGGCATTGCCGTATGGCCCGTCGAGCCCGATACGATCTCCCGTACCGAGCCGGTCGAACAGGAACCCCGTCCCCTTTCCGCCGGGCATGCGCTTGATGATAAATCGCCAGTGCCCATCCTCGTTGGCGGTATTCGACATCGAATAGGCCCTCTCCCCGTCGATACCCGGCAGAGAGAGCATGGCAAACTGCCCCGGCAGAAAATCCGCCGCTCCTTCCGAGACGAAGCGGAACTCCGCCATGCCCGGCGTCAGCGCCTTGCGACCGACGAATGCAACCTCTCGCCTCGACGGTCGAATCGGGGGCGCGCTCGCCTCGACCCGCGCCTTGATCCGACAATCGGATATCGGCCGGCACTGGCAGGCCAGCAGGCGTCCCTTGCGCCGATCCCTTGGCGAAAGCCCCGGCGCCTCGGGCCAGAGGTTCTCCACCTCGCCCTCCAGCAGATCAAACTTGCAGCTGCCGCATCCTCCCGAATTGCACTCGTAGCTCAACGCCACGCCGTTGCGCAGCGCCCCACGCAACAGGGTGTCGGTAGCGTCGCAGTCGATGACCCCGTCGCCATCCGACGATGAAATCCCGACGCGATATCGTTCCGCCGACACGGTCACCGGCTCCGACAACAAGCTGTTTCTGTCATGGCGCCAACCTCGATGCGGCTGCCGCGCTCAGGCCAGGCCGAGCTGCGCGTGGAAATCCCGTACCGCATCCCTCGCCGCGGCGGATGCCCCTTCCGATTCGGGCAGCGCATTGCAATAGGCATCGATGGCGGCATCGGCCATCGGCAGATACTGCTCGACCCATCCCTTGAGCACGGCCTCGTTGCCCTCCATCTCGAGCGCCATCTTGACCAGCGCCCCGGCCCAGCGACGATGTCGCTCCGCATCCCGCAACTGGGCCTGCGTCAACAGGCCAAGGAGGGTATCGCCCTGACTCCGGGCGGTATCCCCCATCTGCACGAGCAGCGCCTCCTCCACCGCCGGCTTGAGCACCAGATTGATGGCGACGAACGATTCGCCCCAATCCCAGGCAACCAGCGCCTTCTCCGCCAGTTCGCGGAACCCCTGCCAAGCCGCGTCGGATTCCCAGGTTTGACGCTCATTGTCGCCGAATCCGGCATCGGGCCAGGTCTTCGACAGCTCTTTGGTGCGATAGGCGGTATGCGTGACCCAGCGCAGGCTGTCGGCCGTCTGGTAGGTCGCGCAGTTCGTAATCGTGCTCGACGGCGCCATCTGGTGAATGTAGGCCGAACCCAGCTGCAGCGCATGAAAGAGATAGCGGGCCGGGGTATAGAGACGCGCCAGCGTGGCGACCCACTCCGGCGACAGCATCTGGTCGTGCCCGCGCTCGTTGAACTGGTCGAACAGACCCATGACGTAGGTCTCCTGACCGTCCTGCAGCAGATTGTAGGTGCGGTAGATCAGCTGATCCGGATCCCTGAACGCATCCCAGTCGTCATGCTTGAGCGGGCTTTCGTTCCGGTACTGGCGGTACCATTGCGCCATGTGGATATCCGGATCCAGCTCCCAGGGGTTGTCGGGGTTGTCCATATGGTAGTGGAGATTGGTGGAGACAATCTCGTATTCCGAAGGCCTGCGCCGGCTGCCGGCAAGGTGGGACCAGGTCTTCAGGGGCTTGAGTATTTCTGGTTGCTGTTCGGGCATGGTGTTCTCCTGGTGGTATCTGTTCGTAACTACTGAGGGGCAATCTGAACAGTTACAGATAGATTCTCGATCAAGCCGAGTAGTTACATCTGTTCTGCTATTTTCCGGATTGCCGCCGGGCTCAGATCCGTTTTTCGAAAAAGAACCGGGCGCGATCCGAATTCAGATCGATCTGGCCCGCGAACGAGCTGAGATTGATCTCTATATCCTGCATCCTGAACGGCCTGCCGAGGCATTCCTCCATCGACTCCCGCGTCAGCACCAGCTCGTCCTCGGCGGAAATCCGCACATAGGCGACCCGATCCTCGACCTCGATCTCCTTGTCCGGATTGTCCATCTCGGCCGCCTCGATCGCGGCCTGGGCAACATCGCCGGCGCGCATGACCGGCCCGACGCGATTGTTCAACAACGCATCGGCTACATTGGTTGCACTCATCTTTGCTTTCCTCACTAAATTCGTTGCGGGGCCGCCGGCATCGGCGTCCCCAATGTCAATCAGCTATGCGACTTGAAGGGCTCGACGCCCGCCACATCGACATAGATGTCCTCTCCTTCCACCTTGACCGGATACTGCGCGAGCTGGCAGTCGCTCGGATTGATGCCCTTGCCCGTGCCGCAATCGAACTGCCAGAGATGCGCCTTGCAGGTGAGCACCTTGCCGTCGAATTCCCCTTCGACGAGTTCGATTTCCTGATGGGGGCACATCGCCTGAAATGCCCTGACCTCGCCGCCATCGACCGCGACAATCAGCACATCGACGCCCGCGGCGGTGGGGAACGCATCCATTTCTCCCTCCCAGACATCATCGAGCGTACAAACCTTTTCGAATGCCATACGCCGCCACTCACTCGTCCATGAACAGAATGTCGAGCGTTTCGGTCGGGCGCAGTCCCGCCTCGCTCACTTTCATGTCGCGAGGGAAAAGCGTGCCCTTTTCGTGATGCCGCACTCGCAACACCTTGCCGGGCTGGCGCCGCACCCTGCGGTCGATGGAGTGATGGGCGCATTTTTCCGCAACCTCGTCCATCGTGTCCTCGGTATCCACGGGAACCAGTTGAATGACGAAATCGCGCTCGAAATTGGAGTGGATTGGAAATAGTGCCATTGGAATTTCTCCTCGTTGCTCTCTGTTGTCAGGCCGCGTTTTCGGTCGCCTGGCGATAGGCCTCGACCCAGGAATAGCCGTGCGCATCGTCACCCATCTCGCCCGGTGCAAGTCCCATGTAGGCCAGTCCACCCATCAGATCGGGCGGCTGAATTTCGCCGGCAAGAAAGCGATCGATGAAATTCATGTGCTTCTTGTACCGCTCGGGATCGACCTGGAAGCACCAGCGATCCGGC
>DRPO01000459.1 GCA_011330835.1 Gammaproteobacteria bacterium
ACGCAAACGTGGGGGCTGAATATCTCCAGGCTGGGTTCCAGGGGGCGCTTGGGGTTGCAGTTATGATCCACCTCCCAGCCGGGCGTCAGGGTGGTATGGCGGAATAGGGCTTTTTGCAGATCGCCGTTCAGTTGCGCGCCACGCCCTGTCACCAGCAGGCCGTCCAGGGTAAATCGGCTGCCTTGATGGCCGATGACGGTGAGCGCGTCTGGCGCGCTGGTTTGCCAGTCGAGCAGGCGGATGACCGGGCGCTTGCCATTGGCGGCGCGCAGTTGCAGGCTCTCGCGGCGGCTTTCGACAGGCGTTTGGTCTTGCGAGGCGTCGCCCGGCTCGGGTTTGGCGGAGAAATCGATGAGGAGCTGCTCGGTGTAAACCTGGCTGTCGGCGATCTCGATCACCGCGTGTGGCGGGTTGTCGTTGACCCACTGCTTCAGCGCGTCACCCAGTCTTTTGAATGACGACCGGTTTCCTGTCTGTCGTCCTCCCACTTTGTAAATCTTCGCGCCGCTGACCTCGGTTAGGCTGCGTTCATATTCTCCGCCGCCCAGGGCATCGCTGAATCCATACTGATACGAAACCCACACACCGTTCGCTACCGGGGGATAGGAAGGAAATGCGATCCTGCCGAGTTCAGGGTCGAGGGCCACTTTTCCGCGCTTGGGCAGATAGCGCCAGCCTGACAGATCCGCGACAACAATTTCATCCGCGCGGATAAGGCGCGGAGGCCGGTTCTTGTACCCTCTCTTGATGCACAGCGCCTTGCCTTCGCCGTACAGGCGGTCGAGATTCCGCGCCAGAAACCGGCGGCTGATTGGCACTGGCAGGTTGAATTCCTCCGCGATGTGGCTCGGGTCGGTTTCCGGCTCCGGCTTCATGAACAGGGGAGAGTCGTTGCCCAGGACGCTGAAGGTAAAGCGGTGGGCATTGCTCGCTTCGACACAGTAAGCCGGTGAGTGCGTCACGGAGAACGGTCGCAACCGCCAGACAAACACGCCGATGCTGGGAATGTTGAAACGCCCCTTGCGATGGCGGGAATTGATTCGGCGAACATCCACGGTATGCGCCAATTGCTCGAAAGGCGCGCCCAACAGCTCTAGCGCCCTGGCGTTGCGTAAATCGACGCTGCGCCCGCGTTCCAGGTGCAAATGATTGACCGCCTGTGTCCAACCCAGCAGCTTGTAGAACTCGACCGCGCGCGCCGGCCATCCAGCAATGTCCCGGGCCAGCAACTCCAGCAGCGCGAGCGAACCCTTGCGCCGGCGGTAACGCACCGTATTGGCGACTTCGCGGCGCGGAATGAGGATCTTGTTGCGAGCCCGGCCTTGTTGGGTGACGATTTCGCCGGGTTCGCCCGCCTCATGGATCGGCTCATACCCGACCAACTCGGCGAGATAGGGAACGACCCAGTCCTCGCAGGTTTCGATGAACCAGTTGTCGTAGAGTTGCGCAATGTCCCGCTCGATCAGATCAGCCTGTTCATTGATCACCGCCAGCAAGGCGCGCAGAGGCTCGCCCTGCTCCTTGTCCCGAATCCGGTGGATGGCGGGGAGCAGTTCGTAGAGCCGGTCGGGGTTGCTTGTCATGGCCGCAGTCTCAAGTGATCGGATTGAGGATGAGGGTGTCGGGAACGTCCGGGGAGAGGAAGGCGAGTTGGGCGGGGCGGATTCTTCCGTTTGGTTCCTGGCGGGGTTGGTTCACCGTGAGTTTTGGTAGAGGTTCTGTCTGACCATTGCCCAGCGGACTTGAAACCCGCGCCGAGATTTCGGCAGGCGTGATCAGCCCCTGACCATCAAGGGTTTCCGGTATACCTCGTAACTTGTCCACATCAACGTAGGCCACACCCGGCGCCGACTGGATGGTTTGAATGATCTCACCCAGCAGCACATCCTGCCCCAACTCCCGGCGCTCAAAGCTGAAAGCGTCGAGAAGCGCCGCCCGCACCTTCGCTTCGACAGACTCCCACAGATAATCCGGCAAGATGCGTATCCTGGCTTGCACTGCAATCAGCATCAGTTCACGCACCGCGACCTCAATCGATCGGTAGGGGTCGCCAAACTTCCGCAAGGCGGCAATCAGATTACGGTACAAGTCGGAATGCTTGTCGATGGGAATATCGTCAGCGCCCGCAATCGTGATGTGCACCAGTGGACGGCGCCCGTTGGTCAGCTCCACCGCCCTGGCCTTGCCAATGCCGGCGAAGAGGCGGGTGAAATCCTCATAATCCTGGACGGAGACCAGGCGGTCGAGCGCCTTGACAGCCAGCGCCGCGTTTTTTCGAATCTGATCGCGGGTTTCGCGATCAGCGCCGCCCGTCGCGGGCAACGGGTTGGTCACGCCTTTCACACCCAGGGGCTTGGTCACGGGCTGGGCAATTTGCCCCGACCTGACATTGCCCGCTTTACCGATCCCGCTGCGGTAGGTCGCCTTGATATTCTCAAGGCCCGTGGGTAGCCGTGAACCCCGCTTGCCATCGCCACAG
>DRPO01000460.1 GCA_011330835.1 Gammaproteobacteria bacterium
AAGGCTTTACACCGGTTTTTAAGCGGCTAAAGCGTAGTTGTCGTCGTTGGCAACTATTGGTTTTACAGATGGATTTACGAGGTATTCTGTTCCTCGGCATGCACCTCGGGTTTTGACGCCCACGTCGAAGCCGTGTCGCCCCCTTGGGTCAAAACTGAGTCGTTATACTTCTCGCGTTCTTGATCGCAAGAGGTATCTTCTCATTATCGGGGCGATCCGCGCCGATTTCAAGCGTTGAGCGCTCCGGATTTCTCAAGATTGCGAATTCTTTCTAGAAAAGGTTGAACGGGGTCTTGAAAGAGAGTTGTACGTCGTTGGATTGGTCCGTGACGCCGATTCCGAGCGATAGGCTGAGATTGCGGTCGCTGGTGGTGACGTGGGAGAGTCCGACCAGCAGGGTGCCGATCTGTATGGCGTCGAAGGTGGCCTCGATCCCGGAGTTCTGGGTTTTGGTTTTCAGGACGACCTGGTGGTCGTAGCCGAGGCTGAACGAGGTGCGCGGGTTGACGGAGAAGCCCAGACCGAAGTTGAAGCCGATGCCGTCGCCGGGGTCGACCACGCCGGTGTTGCCACCTATGTCGCGAGCAAAGTTGAACAGATAGCTGACGTTGCCGAACAGGACGGCCGGATCCGACGGGAAGACCATGGTCAGGCTGGGTTGCAGGGCCCAGAAGCCGGATCCGGTGGGTTGTTCCAGCAATTCCGAGCCGATGACGTTGCCGTCTTCCTGGTTGATGACCTCGCGGCGTTTGGCTTCGAACGGGTCGAGTCCGGTGCGGCTTTTCAGGCGGAGGTTGCCCATGTAGTAGGGTTTGCCGGGCTTGACGCTGTTGATCTGGTAGCGCAGGGAGAGTTCGATGTCGCCGATCCCTTGTCCATCGGTGCCGTTGACGACATCGCCGGAGGTTCCCACGCCGACTTCCCGGCGACGGCTGTTCTCGGTGCGGTAGGTGTAGGGCACCTTGCCTTCGATTTCGATCCGGTTGCTGATGCCGTAGCGGAAAGAGGCGGCCCCGACCAGGGTGTTGCGTTGCACTTCGGAGACGTCGATCAGACCGATCGCCAACGCGGGCAGTACGGAGAGGCCTTCGATCGCCACCTTGGTGGCGGTGGAGTGGCTGAACGAGAAGGAGGGTTCGATGATCCATGCGCCCCGGGGCGTCAGTACGCCGGGCTCGTCGAACAGTTTTCCGACATCGCGGCTGGCTTTCTTGATCTGGCGCTTGGTCTTGACTCTTGCCGGGGTCAGGTCGACTTTCTTGGGGACGACGGTCGGATCGAGGGAAACTACGTTGGCCTGAGCGGTCTTGCAGTTCTTGTAGGCTCTGACCGCGATGATCGCGTTGGCTCCGATGTTGACGGTGCATTCGCCGAGCCGCAACTGGGCGGACGAGTTCGAGAAGGTCAGGATGACATCATTGGCGTCGACCCGGGTGCGGGTGCTCGCGGCGGTGCTTTCGTCGCCATGCTTGACGACGACCTGGCCCTTGATGTTGGTGAGTAGTCCCTTGGCCGGCAATGCCGCCCATGCGTTGCCCAACGCCGCCATCAGCGTGATTGTCGCGGCAATCCGCGAGCCGGAGTGTTGGCCTGTTTTCAGGCCATCCCGTATTGCCATGATCTTGCCTCCCGAAACAATTTGGTCGCGATGTTTCGGGAGTAATAGTAGTCAGTAAAAAGGCTGATTCAATCTCAAATTTCTTGAAACATGAGCCAGTTATTGTTTTGACAGCCCATATTTATCAATGAGTTTGTAGAGTGTGACGCGCGACACGCCAAGCTGTCGGGCGGTTGCCGCGATATTGTCGCGGTTCCTGCGCAACGCCGAGATGATGGCTTTCCGTTCGGCGGCTTCGCGGATTTCCTGAAGCGTGGCGATGTGGTTGCGCTCGGGAGATCGACGTTCGAGGCCGAGGTCTTCGGGGGAAATCAGTTCCTTGTCGCACATTGCGACCGCGCGCCGCACCAGGTTGACCAGTTCCCGGATATTGCCGGGCCAGTGGTAGACGTTCATCAGACGCTTGGCGTCTTCGGTGAACCCCCGCGCCTTGCTGCCGGGAGACTCGGCGGCGAACTTGCGCAGATTGGCTTCGGCGATGTCGAGAATGTCGCCCTCGCGTTCCCGCAGGGCGGGTAGCACCAAATGCAGGACATTCAGGCGATAATAGAGGTCTTCCCGGAAGCGGCCCTCTTCGACAGCCTTGGCGAGATCGACGTGGGTCGCCGAGATGACGCGGATATCCAGCTCCATGCTTTCGGTGCCGCCCACGCGCTCGATGGTGCCTTCCTGCAGAAACCGCAACAGGTTGACTTGCAGGTCCAGCGACAGGTCGCCGATCTCGTCGAGAAAGATGGTGCCGCCGTTGGCGGATTCGATGCGACCGATCTTTCTCTGGGTCGCGCCGGTGAAGGCGCCCTTTTCGTGCCCAAACAGCTCGGAATGGATCAGGTTGTGCGGAATGGCGGCGCAGTTGACGGCGACAAACGGTTTGCTGGCCCGTGAGGATAGGGCGTGGATGCGCCGCGCGGCCAGTTCCTTGCCGGTGCCGGATTCGCCATTGATCATGACCGGGGCGTCGACGCGCGCCATCTTTCCGATCTGTCGGAAGATGGGCCGCATGGCGGCGCTGTTGCCGACCATTTCATGCCGTTCCAGGAATTCGGGACGGGGGAGTTCGGTGGTAATCGCGGTAACGCCCATGTCAGCCAGCCTTCCCGTTCAGGAGTGTGCTGGAGCGGATCCAGAGCGTTGTTGACGGCGTCGCCGGGGTGGGACCGGCGGAATGCGCCGATCGTGCGGATAGTTCTAAGAAGATGCCGTTACGGGAACGGTATTCCCCAAGTGAGTACATAGTTGCCCAACTGTTCGAAGTTATTGTGAGCCAAGCAGCTTCCCTGTGATTTGTTTCCGGCGAAAACCGGTATGAGCGGGGGATGAAAGCTGGTTTGACCACAGTGCCCTCTGTAGCCGACAACGCGCATCCCCGAGCTCAAATTGCCACTGGCTTCCGAGTATTAGAGTCGGGTTGGAAAGAGAATTCTGTGAACAATTTCACGAAAGAATGTCTGCTCGTTGGTTTTTTCTGGATAAATGGTAGTCGCTAACAGTTTCGGGGAGATCTGGTGCACAAAAGCGTGTCGGTTTCTCTGAAATTGAGAAACCGGTGGGTTCGCGATCCGCAAGGGCGGGAGAGGTTTCAGGAGGATCCAGGAGCGCGGGTTGGGCCGCGGTTGATCAACGGTCGCGTTCGCTTTTCTCGTGGTGCCCGCCAAACTCGTAGCGCAGCGCGGAGAGGATGCGGTTGCCGAACGTGGATTCGCCGCGTGATTCGAAACGGTCGAACAGCGCCGCGCTCAGGACATGGACGGGCACGCCGGCCTCGATGGCGGCTATGTTCGTCCAGCGGCCTTCGCCGGAGTCGGAGACCCGCCCCGAGAAGTTGTCGAGCGCCGGATTCTTGTTCAACGCGTTGGCGGTGAGGTCGAGCAGCCAGGAGCCGATGACGCTGCCGCGCCGCCACACCTCGGCGACCTCGGACAGATCGAAGTCGTACTGAAAATCGGCGGGATCGCGCAGCGGCGCGGTTTCGGCGTCGTTCTCCCGGGAAGCCTGGCCGACATTGGCGTGTTTGAGCAGGTTCAGCCCCTCGGCGTAGGCCGCCATCAGCGCGTATTCGATGCCGTTGTGCACCATCTTGACGAAATGGCCGGCGCCGGCGAGGCCGCAATGCAGGTAGCCCTGTTCGGCGGGGCTCGGCGGGCCACTGCGTCCAGCGGTGCGGGGGATGTCGCCCAGGCCCGGCGCCAGCGCGGCGAAGACCGGATCGAGCCGCTCGATAACCGGGTTTTCTCCCCCGATCATCAGGCAGTAACCGCGCTCCAGCCCCCAGACGCCGCCGCTGACGCCGCAATCGACGTAATGCAGATCGCGTTCGGCCAGACGGCGGGCGCGGGCGATATCGTCCTTGTACCAGGAGTTGCCCCCATCGATGACGGTATCGCCGGCGTCGAGCATCGGCTGTAACTCGTCGATCAGGCCATCGACGTAGGCCGCCGGGACCATGATCCAGATATGCCGGGGGGGCGCCATCTTCTCGACCAGTTCGGCGAGGCTCGATGCGCCGGTCGCGCCTTCCTTCTCCATCGCGGCGACCGCGTCGGCGCCCCGGTCATGCACGACGCAGTCGATCCCCGCCGCCATCAGCCGGCGCGCCATATTGGCGCCCATCCGGCCCAGACCAATCATTCCCAGTTGCATGTGTGCCTCCAGTGATCAATTATTGGTAAACGCCGATGCGGCGTACAGCGCCGGACCATAGAGCGCGGTGCGATCATTCAGGATCACCCGCACCGGGATGCGCTCCAGAAGCGGCCGCATGCGGCCCTTGGAGAAGAAGGCCCGAAGGAAATCGTCCTTTTTCAGCCAGTCGAGAATTTTCGGCGCGATGCCGCCGCCGATGTACAGGCCGCCGGTCGCCATGTGCTTGAGCGCCAGGTTGCCGGCCTCGCTGCCATACAGTCGGACGAACATTTCCAGCGATTCCTTGCAGATATCATCCTTGTCGGTCTGCGCCGCGATCGATATGGCCGCCGCCGGATCGCCCTCGCGCATCCGTGTCGCCAGCCATGAAGGCGTTTCGACGCCGCGCAGCTGGCGCAGGAAACGGTGGATATTGACCAGGCCGGGGCCGGCCAGCACTCGCTCCCAACTGACGTGATGATACTGTTCGGAGAGAAACCGCAGCAGTTCGATCTCCCGCTCGCGACCGGGGCTGAAATCGGCATGGCCGCCCTCGGTGGCGAAAGGATGAAACCGTTCGCCATCGAAATACATCCCCGCCTCGCCCAGACCGGTGCCCGCCGCGATAATCGCCGCGTTGCCGCGCGCGTCCGGTTCGCCGGCGTGCAATTCGAAAATGTCATCCTCATCCAGCGCCGGAATGCCCCAGGCGTTGGCTTCGAGATCGTTGATCAGCGACACCGGCCCGATCGGAAACCGCTGTTCCAGTTCCCGCGCGTTGACGCGCCAGGGCAGGTTGGTGGCGTCCACGACCTGATTGCGCACCGGTCCCGCGATCCCGAAACAGGCGGCGGCTACCGAGGCGTCGCGCGACATCAGGAAGGTCTGGATGATCGCTTGCAGCGACGCGTGCTCCTGACTGCGGAAGGTTTCTTCCGCCACGGCGTGGAGGCGCTCGCCATCGACGTCGAAGATCGCCAGGCGCGTCTTGGTGCCGCCGATATCGCCGGCCAGCACCCGGATGGTCGGTTTGCTGCGCATGTTGTTGATGATACCTCTTGACGGGAGCGGCTGACCAAGAAAACGCTTGGCCCTGGATGCGCGCGGCGCCGAATGGTGGCGCGTTGGTGATAAGGATACTTTCCGCGATCAAGAATACCCCGCTCAGGCCACGCATCTTTTCGCCGATAGCTGCGTTGCAAAAACTTGACGTAGTCCCACTATGCCTGCGTTTTTGCGCCTTGCTCTCGACGAAAACCTACGCACCCTGAACGGGGTATTCTTGAGCGCGAGAAGTAGAAAATGGCGCGCCCGGCAGGATTCGAACCTGCGACTTCACCCTTAGGAGGGGTGCGCTCTATCCAGCTGAGCTACGGGCGCCGAAAGGCGCGAGAAGTATATCCTTCTCGCGCCCAAGAATAACCCGTTCACGGCGCGCATCTTTTCGCCGATAGCTGCGTTGTAAAAACTTGACGTAGCGCCGCTATGCCCGCGTTTTTACGCCTTGCTCTCGACGAAAACCTACGCACCCTGAACGGGGTATTCTTGAGCGCGAGAAGTATACCTTTTGCGTCGCCGCGCTCAAAGGGATGGCTGGCGAGCGATCATCTTCAGCTTGCGCGCCGCCTCGCTGGGTTTCTGGCCGCTCTTGATCGGGATGTCCAGCGTTTCGGAATGGCGCGGGTAATCCGCGAGGAACTGCTGTTTCGCCTTATCCTTGATCTTCTTGCGGTACTCGAATGTGCGCGTCACGCTGGTCTTAACCCGCAGTTCCGCGTCCCGGAGCAGCGGGATCGGGTCCTTGACGCGGACGATTTCGAGCCCCTTTCTCCGCAGCGTCGTGGTCATCCGGCCACAGATCTCCTCGTGAAAGCCGATCGCGTTTTCCTCGCCATAGGGAAAGCATCGATCCTGAATGATGGTCAGGGTATCGGGGTCGAGCTGGACATCCTCGGCGTCCAGGGCGGCCCGCAACCAGGAGAGCGTGGCCAGTTCGGCGTCCGGGGGGGACTGCCGCGGCGCTGGCGTTGGCGCCGCTTCGGCGGCGGGCCGGGCCGGCGCGCCGCACAGGCGAACAACCTGGTCATGGGTGAATCCGCGCTGCAGATAGTAGTCGATGTCTTCCCGCGAGCATTCCGCGTGGGCGGTCAGGTGAAAGCCGGCCAGCAGGGCCGCGATGATCGGAAGAGAGTGTTTTGCATGGACAGTCATGGTGACTCCGGTTGGGTGGGGGAGGGCGTGAAATCTCGCCACTGGCCCTGAACGAGGGTTTCCAGCGGATGGTAGTCGGATTTATAGCGCATTTTCGGGCAATCCTCGATCAGGTAGCCGAGGTAGACCAGCGGCAGCCCGAAATGACGGGCCTGCGAGATCTGCGAGAGGATTGAGAACACGCCCAGCCCTCGTTTGCGCTCGGTCGCGTCGAAGAAGGTGTAGACCGCCGAAAAACCCTGCTCCAGCACATCGGTCACGGCGACGCCCAGCAGTTTCCCGCCGAGGCGCAGTTCGATGAAAACGGTGTCGCACCAGTCCGCCAGCAGGAAATCCCGGAACTTCACGGGCGAGGTGTTGCTCATCTCGCCGTCGGGGTGACGCGTCATCAGGTAGCGCTGGTAGAGATCGAAATACTCGTCCGTGTAGCGCGCTTCCACGACCCTGACGGTCAGATCGCGGTTTCGCTTCAGGCAACGCCGCTGGCTGCGGGTGGGTTCGAAACGGGATACGCGAATCCGGCTCGACAGGCAACCGCTGCAATCGGGGCAATGTGGCGCGTAGACATGACCGCCGCTGCGCCGGAAACCGTGATCGATTAGGTAGGAATACAGCGCCGGGGTGAGGCGGATGCCGGGGTCGAGCACCGCGTTGACGGCGGTTTCTCCCTCCAGGTAGCTGCAGGCGTGTGGCGGGGTGGAGTAAACGCGGAGGTGTTGTAGCGACATCGATTTGTTGGTTTGGGTTCCCATGCCTCTTGCGACCAGGAATGCCACGCGCCCTGAATGAGGCATTCCTGGCCGCAAGCGCTCTATCGTCGTGTGTTCCAGTCCGCTTGTCGGTGTAAATCCCTGTTGGCCGAGACCTGGCTCACATGCAGCCGTGATGCGCGGCGCATTCATTCAGCGTGGCCCGCGATACGCTGGTCCCCGAATTCAGGCCCTTTGTCGCCCGAAAGCAGCCAACCCGAAATATACAACAAATGGGGGCGAACACCAGCCATGTGGCGAAAAATAAGAATAATGGCGTTACTCGGGATCCTGGTTTTTGTCAGCGGACAAACCATTTCTCAACAACTCAGGGTGTCATCCTGGGAACGACCGCTGGACGTGGTCATCTATCCCGTCAAGGGCGACAACAGCATCATTACGACCCGGTATGTCGATCAGTTGCGTCGCGATGATTTTGCCGGGATAGAACGATTCATGCGGCGGCAGGCGCGAGACTACGGCATCGAGGGCGACATACTGCGCATCAGGCTGGCGCCCCAGTCGCGGTCATTGCCGCCCGACCCGCCGGCTCGCGGCGGCTTCCTGCAAACCGTGGCGTACAGCTTGTACCTGCGCGCCTGGGCGGCGTGGCATGACAATCGCGCCTACCCGGCCGACATTCGCATATTCGTTGTTTATCACGACCCGGATGTTACGCCCGAGGCGCCGCATTCGCTGGCGTTGCGAAAGGGCATGATCGGCCTGGTGCACGCGTTCGCCGACAAGTCGATGCAATCCACCAACAATTTCGTCATCAACCACGAATTGCTGCATACCCTGGGGGCGACCGACAAATACGACCCGGACACCAACCAGCCCTACTACCCGGAAGGACTCGCGCGTCCTTTCAAGAAAGACCCTTTTCACCAGAAGAAGGCCGAGATCATGGGAGGGCGCATCCCGATGGGGCCATGGGACGCGGTGATGCCCGGTTCGCTGGACGAGGCCACCATTGGCAGTTACACCGCGCTGGAGATTCACTGGTTCAACTGAAGGGAGCGTCGGCATCCCTGACGAGGGCCATGGATTCCCGCATCCGCGGGAATGACAGGGTGGGGGATTCCTGGTCGCGAGAAGTATATAACCTCTCTCGTCATTCCGGGCTGAGTGGAGCGAAGACCCGGAATCCACGTATACTTCTCGCGCCCAAGAATACCCCATTCATGGCGCGCGTCTTTTCGCCGACAGCTGCGTTGTAAAAACTTGACGTAGCGCCACTATGCCCGCGTTTTTACGCCTTGCTCTCGACGAAAATCCACGCACCCTGAATGAGGTATTCTTGATCGCGAGAAGTATATTCCAGTGATGCGGCATTCAGTCCGCGCGTTTCGGATAGTCGAAATCGATCAACCGCATCGACCCGGGTTGGACCTGGCGCCAGCTATCCGCGTCCGTTTCCAGCCGGACGACGCCACAGGTCGGCAGGTGATAGCGAAACGCGGGCGACAGTCGGGAAGCCAGTTGGCCAAAACCGGGATTGTGGCCGACCAGCGCTATCCGTTCCAGCGCGTCGTCCAGACGCTGGGCCAGCGTGAGCAGGCGTCCGACCGGCGCTGCGTAGATGTCTCTGTCGATGACGATGGCTTCTTCGGGGAAACTGGTTTGCGCCGCGATCATTCGCGCGGTTTCCAGCGCCCGCGTCGCCGGGCTGGCGATGATCGCCTCGAAAGAAACCCCGGCCTGTTTCAGCCGCTGTCCCATGCGGGGCGCGTCGCGCTGGCCGCGCGGATTGAGGGGGCGATCGATATCAGGGAGTCCGAGATGTTCCCAGCTCGATTTGGCGTGGCGAATCAGGGTGAGGGTTTTCATTCGGGTTATTCGGTATCCTAATAGGATGAGTTTAACACCGACAGCACGATGAGCAGCGAGCGGGCGCTGGAAATTCTACGCTCCGTTTTCGGTTACGACCGGTTTCGCGGCGATCAGGCGGAAATCATCGATACGCTGAGCGGTGGACAGGACGCGCTGGTGTTGATGCCGACCGGCGGCGGCAAGTCGTTGTGTTATCAGATCCCCGCGCTGATTCGTCCCGGCGTCGGCATCGTCGTGTCGCCGCTGATCGCGCTGATGAAGGACCAGGTGGACGCCGCCGCCGCGCTGGGCATCCGGGCGGCCTGCCTCAACTCGACGCTGGGGTTTCGCGAGCAGCAATGGATCGAGGAGCAGTTGACGCGCGGCGAACTCGACCTGTTGTACATCGCTCCGGAGCGGCTGCTGACCGACCGGATGCTGGAACTGCTGGGGAACGCCGAACTGGCTCTGTTCGCCATCGACGAGGCGCATTGCGTCTCCCAGTGGGGCCACGATTTCAGGCCGGAATACCAGCAACTGTCGATTCTCCACGAGAGATTTCCCGGTGTTCCGCGCGTGGCGCTGACAGCGACCGCCGACGCGCGCACCCGCGGCGAGATCGTCGCGCAACTGCGTTTGCAACGGGCGCGCCAGTTCGTCGCCTCGTTCGACCGGCCCAACATCCGTTACGCCATCAACGACGGGCAGAATCCCCGCGCCCGGTTGTGGTCGTTCCTGGAGCGCGAGCATCCGGAGGATGCGGGCATCGTCTATTGCCTCAGCCGAAGCAAGGTGGAGAGCACCGCCGAATGGCTGGCCGGGAAGGGCAGGGTGGCGCTGCCCTATCACGCCGGTCTGCCCGCCGCGGCGCGGCAACGCCACCAGGAGCGGTTTCTGCGCGAAGAGGGCGTCATCATCGTCGCCACGATCGCCTTTGGCATGGGCATCGACAAACCGGATGTTCGCTTCGTGGCGCACCTGAGCCTGCCCAAGAGCATCGAAGCGTATTATCAGGAAACCGGTCGCGCCGGTCGCGATGGCGAGCCCGCCAACGCCTGGATGGCCTACGGACTTCAGGATGTCATCTCCCTGCGCCAGATGGTGGAAAGCTCCACCGCGCCCGACGCCCAAAAGCGCATCATGCAGAACAAGCTGCAGGCGATGCTGGGGCTGTGTGAACTATCCAGTTGCCGTCGTCAGGCTCTGCTCGCCTATTTTGGCGAAACCTTGGCTGAACCCTGTGGCAACTGCGATAACTGCCTCAACCCGCCGCAAGTCTGGAATGGCACGGAAGCGGCGCGCAAGGCGCTCTCCTGCGTCTATCGCACCGGCCAGCGGTTTGGCGTCAACTACGTCATCGACGTGCTGATCGGCAAGGATGACGAGCGCATCGTCAACAACCGCCACAACCAGCTCAGCACCTACGGCATCGGCGCCGACATCTCGCAGAACCAATGGCGCAGCGTTTTCCGCCAGCTCATCACCGCCGGCTACCTGCGGGCGGACATGGAGCGCTATGGCGCGCTGACGCTGACGCCGGAGAGCCGACCGCTGTTGCGCGGCGAGATTGAGGTCCACTTCCGCAAGCAGACGCGCCCGAGCAAGGAAAAGTCGGTCCGCAAGAAGATCGAGACGGTTCTCGAGAACGCCGCCGATGAAAGATTGTTCGAACGGCTGCGTGAGGAACGGCTGTCGATCGCGCGCGAACTGGGCGTGCCGCCCTACGTCATCTTCCACGATTCCACCTTGCGCGAAATGGCGGTTCAGCAGCCGTTAACGCCAGAAGGGTTATTACAGATCAGCGGCGTTGGCGAATCGAAGCTGGAGAAGTTCGGGGAAGCCTTTCTGGCGGTGATTCACGAATTTCAACTCATGTCGCAAGACGGCTAAAAACACGGATCAGCGGCGTTTGTCGGGAAAATGGCGTCATTGTTGAGGAATCTGTCACTTGAATGTGTCAGAGGATTCACCCGATTCTTGAGTGAACTAACATTTTCACCGGGTGGGATTGAGGATAATCTGAAGCAGGAAATCAGGTCGGGGGTGATCGGTATGAAGAGGATTTCGGTAAAGGAACTGATTGTAACGGCATTGTTGTTCGCTTCCGCGGTGGTTGGCGCGGCGGGTCGATGTCCCGCTCCATCGAATGAACAGCTCGGCGCGATCGTCCGGGTCGAAGGGAACGAGAGCGAAGGTAGCGGCGTTATCATCCGGCGCAACCTGATCGCCACCGCCGCGCATGTGATCGAAGACGTCGACCGGGTGACCGTCAGGGTCAATGGCATGCGTCGGCCCGCCGACATCATCTCCGTGCTGCCCTCGCATGATCTCGCCCTGTTGTTCGCCAATACCGGTCGCCAGCAACCGCTGCCGCTGCGTTACAGCGCGCTCCACCCCGAAGAGACCGTGTGGGCCGTCGGTTACCCGCGCGGCGGCAACCAGCAGGCGTCGCGGGGGCGCTTCGAGGGCTTGTACGGCGACGACCTTCAGACCACGGCCTCCGTCGATCACGGCCAGTCCGGCGGCGGCTTGATTACCTGCGAAAACGGCGAGCACGTCCTGGCCGGAATCATCACCGCCTTTGGCGCCCTCGACATGGGCGACCACTACGAGCGTCTGAATGATTTTTCACTCTCCACGCCAGTTGGTTACCTGCTGAGCATGCTGTATTGATCTGAAACGGATCTCTCGAGCGGCTGGGCATTCCAAAACGCCATTGCCGGCGTCCCCGCCGGCAACGGCGCTGGATAATTCGTTCAAGTTTCGTAACTACTCAGCCCACTTCAAATTCGCCCGGTAACTGCTCAGATTGCCCCTGAAATTCGCCAGTTCAAGGCAGAAAATGTGAGTTTACAAGTGTAAATGACCATTTTCGAACGCAGAAATGGCGGATTTCAGGGGTAAGCTGAGTAGTTACCAAGTTTCCATCATTTCCGGCAAGCCCGCTCCGTGACGGATAGGGGCTTCCTCAAGATTGACACGGAATATCTCAAGAGCGCCCTGTCCC
>DRPO01000461.1 GCA_011330835.1 Gammaproteobacteria bacterium
AAAAGCTGCTGGCCGATGACGTGCTCGACCTGGATATCCAGATCGAGGTGCTGAAAAAACAGCTTGAAGAAGAAACCTGACATGACACCACCAGGAGACAACCGATGGAGACCACCACCGCAACCGGAGAAGCCGAGGCTCTGCGCAGCCTGCCCGAGGTCGGCGCCAAGCTCGTTCCGTATGTGGACGCGGACGCCGACGACAAAACCCGCATCGACGAGATACTGGATGATCTCGATATTTCCGACACGCAATCCATTATCGGCTTTGGCGCGAAGGCGCAGGAGAAGCTGACGGCCATTTCCGACAAGATGCTCGAAGGCGTGCGCGCCAAGGACGCTGGCCCGGCGGGCGAGGCGCTGACCGAAATGGTCATGGTCATGCGCGGCTTCGACCTGGAAGGGCTGGATCCCAACCGCAAGCCGGGCTTTTTCGCGCGGCTGTTCGGGCGGCACAGCAAGCCCGTGCTGGAATTCATCGAAGGCTACGAGGATGTCCGCAAGCAGATCGATGCGATCACCAACCAGCTCGACCAGCACAAGACCCGGCTGCTCACCGATATTGTTTCGCTGGATCGGCTCTACGACGCCAATCTGGACTACTTTCACGAGCTGGAGCTGTACATCGCCGCCGGCGAGGAGCGGCTGGCGCGGCTCGATGAAGGCGAAATCCCCAAGCTGAAAGCCGAGGTGGACGCCAGCGATGACGTGCTCAAGGCGCAGGAGTTGCGCGATCTGCGCTCGCGGCGCGACGATCTGGAGCGCCGGATTCACGATCTGCGGTTGACCCGCCAGGTCACCATGCAAAGCCTGCCGAGCATCCGCCTGGTGCAGGAGAACGACAAGATGCTGGTCACCAAGATCAACTCCACGATGACCAACACCATCCCGCTATGGCGTCAGCAACTGGCGCAGGCGGTGACCATCTACCGCTCCGGCCAGGCGGCCGAGCACGTCAAGGCCGCCTCCGACCTGACCAACGAATTGCTGGAGAAGAACGCGGAGAACCTGCGCACCGCCAACGCCGAGGTGCGCAAGCAGATGGAGCGCGGCATCGTCGATATCGAATCGGTCAAGAAGGCCAACCAGACGCTGATCGAAACCATCGAGGACAGCCTGCGCATCGCCGAGGAAGGCAAGCGAAAGCGCGCCGAGGCGGTCGAGGAACTGAAAACCGCCGAACACAACCTGCGCGAAGCGCTGGCCTCGGCGAAAGCCAGGGCGTTGCCCAGTGAATCGAACGAAGCCGCCAGCGGCGAACCGGACAAGGAGGCCTGATCATGGGACTGTGGGACAAGCTGCTCGGCGAACTGGTCGATGTCATCGAGTGGACGGATGACAGCAACGACACGCTGGTCTACCGCTTCGAGCGCTACGGCAACGAGATCAAGTACGGCGCCATGCTCACCGTGCGCGAATCGCAGGCGGCGGTGTTCGTCAACGAAGGCCAGATCGCCGACGTGTTCGAGCCCGGCATGTACAAGCTCGAAACCAACAACCTGCCCATCCTCTCCAGTCTGCAAAGCTGGCCGCATGGCTTCGAAAGCCCGTTCAAGGCCGAAGTCTATTTCTTCAGCCTGCGGCGATTCGTCGATCTCAAATGGGGCACGCGCAACCCGATCATGCTGCGCGACGCCGACTACGGCGCGGTGCGGCTGCGGGCTTTTGGCACTTACGCCATCCGCATTAGCGATCCGGAAGTTTTTCTCAAGGAAATCGTCGGCACCGACGGCCATTTCACCACCGGCGAAATCACCAACCAGTTGCGCAACCTGATCATGTCGCGGTTCTCCAACGTGCTGGGCCGCAGCCGCATCCCGGTGCTCGACCTCGCCGGCAACTACGACCAGCTCGGCGAATTCGTGCTGGAGCGCATCGCCCCGGAAATCGCCGAATACGGCCTCGAACTGACCCGGTTCCTGGTCGAAAACATCTCCCTGCCGCCCGAAGTGGAAGCCGCGCTCGACAAGCGCACCAGCATGGGCATCGTCGGCAACCTGCGCGACTACATGCAATACCAGTCCGCGGAAGCGATGGAAAAAGCCGCCGACAACCCCGGAGGCGGCGCCGCCGACGGCATCGGCATGGGCATGGGATTCGCCATGGCGCAACAAATGGCGGGCGACATGCGGAACAAGGGCGCGGGCGGGCCGCCGCCGATCCCGACCCAGGCCTACTACGTCGCGGTCGGCCAGCAGCAGACCGGCCCGTTCACCCTGCCGGAACTCAGCCGCATGGCGACCGAAGGGAAACTGACTGGCGCCACCCTGGTCTGGACCGACGGACTGCCCGACTGGCGGCCCGCCGGCGAGCTGCCATCGCTTCAGGGGCTGTTCAAGACCACGCCGCCACCGATCCCCGGCAGCTAGAACCGACCGGGGCGTTCAATGGAGGACAAGACTGCCGACTGGGAGGTCTTCCCCTGCGACAGTTGCGGAGCGACGCTGCGCTACGCGCCGGGAACCGAATCGCTGACCTGCCCCTACTGCGGACACGTCAACCCGATCAATGAAATCCACCTCGGCGCTGACGAACTCGACTACGAAGCCACGCTGCGGCGGCTGGCCGCGGCGCAGCCCGCCGGCGATGACGAAATCGTCATCCACTGCGACGAGTGCGGCGCCGCGTACCGGCTGGAAGACAATACCCACGCCGGTCAATGCGAATTCTGCGGCGCCAACGTCGTCGCCGAAACCCGTCAACACCGCCAGCTCGAACCGCAAGGCGTCCTGCCATTCCAGATCACCCGCGAACAGGCCGAGACCGCCTTCCAGCGATGGCTGGGCCGCCTGTGGCTCGCCCCGCGCGGCCTCAAGCAGTACGCCCGCCACCAGCGGAAACTTTCCGGCATCTACATCCCCTACTGGACTTTCGACAGCGAATCCGAAGCCGCGTATCAAGGCATGCGCGGAACCTACTACCAAACCCCCGAACGCTTCGTCACCGAAGTCAACGGACGCCGCCAGGTCGTCACCCGCATGGTCACCCGCGTCCGCTGGACGCCCGTCGCCGGTCGCGTCTCCCGCGAATTCGACGACGTCCTCATCGAAGCCAGCTTCAGCCTGCCGCGCAAAATCCTCCGCCGCCTCAACCGTTGGAACCTCAAATTCCTCAAAAAATACAACAAGGCCTACCTCAGCGGATTCAAAAGCGAAATGTACCAGGCCGGCCCCAGACAAGGCTTCCAGCAAGCCACCCAAATCATGGAAGAAGTCCTGCGCGCCGACATCGCCCGGGACATCGGCGGCGACCTCCAGAAGATCACCCGCATGCAAAGCCACTTCGACGACGTCACCTTCAAACACATCCTGCTGCCCGTCTGGGTCGCCGCCTACAAATACCGGGGCAAAAGCTACCGCTTCGTCGTCAACGGCCAGAACGGCGAAGTGCAGGGCGAGCGCCCCTACAGCGGCTGGAAAATCCTGCTGCTGATCCTCGCCGCCCTCGGCCTGGCAGCGGGCTTTTTCTGGTTCGCCGAAAACTCCGGCATGCTGGAGCAGATTCAATACCCGTATCAGTCGCCGATGATGTATCCGTGATACCGTGGGAATGCGGGTTAGTGGCTATCGCAGCGCCACCGTCATCGGGATGCGGTCGCCCTTGCGCAGCACGATGACGCTGATTTTGTCGCCGGGGCGTTTGTCCATCAGCGCGAGGCGGATGTCGGTGAGGTTGTGGATGGGTTGTCCGTCGATTTCGACGATGATGTCGCCGACCTGCATGCCGGCGGCGGGCGCCTGGCTGTTGTCGCCGAAGGATTTGACGCGCATGCCGTTGCCATCCGTGTCCAGTACGACGCCGATCATGCCTTTGGGGGGCAGGTTGCGCGGCGGGGGGTAGAGGACGTAGTCGGCGATGTCGTCGCTGAGCTGGAGTTGGTCGCCGAAGACGACCGTGGCGATGTCGCCGTCGATGCGGCGCTTGAGGCGCTGCGGGATGCCGGTGCCCTGGATGATGTGGCCGGAGCCGGCGAGGATGATGAGATGTTTGTGGGGATGTCGCCTGAGGTAGTCGGCGGCTTTGGCGGCCATGCCTTCATCCCACAGCAACTGGACGTTGACGAAGTTGTCGAGATTTTCCTTCATCGCGGCGGGGTGGTTGCTGAAGACGGCGGTGATTCGCTCGCGGTAGCCGGGAACGCCCCGGTCGATGGAGGCGGGGATTTCGGATTTTTCTTTCGGGGTGAGGGACTGGATGCCGTCGCGGCCGACCTTTTGGGTGATTTCGGCGGGGAGGTTGAGGGCGATCAGCGGGATGTGATGCTCCCGGGCGTAGTCGAGGATGGGCTGGTAGAGCCGGTAGTCGAAGCGCCAGCGGTCGTAGTATTCCGTTTTTCGCAGCAGGGCGCGGGTGTCGATCTCGCCGGCGACGAACTGATCCAGGTACTTCTGGAAAGGTTGCTGGAAGAATTCCAGGCCGATGGCGATGTCGGGATAGCGTTCGTGAATCCCCTTGATAATCTCGAGCTGGGCGAGGTGGTGGTGGTATTGATCGTGGGTCTCGCCGACGAGAACCGCCCGCTTTTGGGCCAGGATCGGTAGAATGTCCCGCAGCGTCAGCTTGTGTTTGACATCGATGGCGAGGATTTGCGGGCCGCCGGGGGAAGCGTTGTCGGAGCTGGCGTGAGTGGCTGGCAGGTGTTCGCAGCCGGCGAGCAGCGTCAGGCCGAGCAGGAGGAGCGGAAGCAGGCGTCTGAATTCAGGAGAGTGCATTGAGAGTCATTGTTGTGTTGGCGATCTGTCTGGCCAGTCTTGCAGATGGCGCGGCCTTCGCGCAAGTGACCCTGCATCATCGGCTGGATGTCCGGATCCAGCCGGAGGCGGGGCGCATCGAGGCGCGCGACGCCGTGCGCTTGCCGGAGCCGTTGAAACAACCGCGTTCGCTGGCGTTTGCGCTCTCGCCCGATCTCCGGGTGACGGGGGCGATCGAGTTCGATACCGGCGCGACCGCCGAGGCGAGCGACCAAGGGGCGGGGCGGTATCGCGTGGCCGCGCCAGCCGGAGCGGCGGGCTTCACGGTGCGCTACCAGGGCGTCATCCGGCATGCTCTGGAGGATGTGTCGGACAGCCCCGGCAAGTCGCAATTTCAAAGCCGGGGGCATATCGGCGCGGAAGGCGTGTTTCTCGATGGAGGGGCGCGGTGGTATCCGCGCATGGGCGATGAGCGGGTAACGTTCGATCTGAACGTGGATCCGCCGGCGGGATGGCTCGCGGTCAGTCAGGGCGAGCCGTTCGGCGAGGGCGGGGCGTCGGGCTGGCGCGAGACTCATCCGCAGCAAGAGATCTATCTGGTCGCCAACCGCTTTCATCGGTATCGCCAGAAGACGCCCGAGGCGCTGGCGGAGGTTTACCTGCGTCATCCCGACGAGGCGCTGGCTCGGAATTATCTCGATGCGACGCAGCGTTACCTGTCGCTCTACAGTGAACTGATCGGCCCCTATCCCTACGCCAAGTTCGCGCTGGTGGAGAATTTCTGGGAGACCGGCTATGGCATGCCGTCGTTTACGTTGCTCGGCCCCCGCGTGATTCGGCTGCCGTTCATTATTCACACGGCCTATCCCCATGAGATTCTCCACAACTGGTTCGGCAACGGCGTCTATGTCGATTACTCGCAAGGCAACTGGAGCGAGGGGCTGACCAGTTATCTCTCCGATCACCTGTTGCGCGAACGGCGCGGCAAGGGCGCGGA